>JANQJV010000271.1 GCA_028281465.1 Azospirillaceae bacterium
CGCCGGCGGTCCAGCCGGCACGGATGCCGGCGCTCCGAAACAGGGCGGCCCGAGGACCGGTCAGTGTGTCGGGCCGTTGGTATTACCCAGACATTAACCAACACCACGTAGAGCGCAGCAGCAAGCGGTCAGTTCGTGCACTGTCAGCGCTTGGTCGAGGACTGGGAGGTGCCTCACAGGTCTGGTTGAAGTTCCGTTTCGTCTTGCTCTGGGGGCCAAAGATGAATCTTGTGGTTTTTACAGGTGCGCTGTGCGGCTCGAGGAAAAGCCGATGGGCGAAGCCGGGTTGATCAATGGCGGCTTCTTCGTCTTGGATGGTGAAGCGCTGGACGATGTCGCGGAGGTTGGCGATGACGCCCCGTGGGAGCGCGCGCCATTGGAGCCATTGGAGCCATTGGCTGTGCACCGTCAACCCGACGCCGACAAGCCCGATGGCTTTTGGCATCCGGTCGACACCCTATGTGACAAGATCCACCTTGACGACCTTTGGTGGCGCGGCGCGGCGGCGTGGCAGACATGGTGACCAGACAGTCCTTTTGGCACGGTAAGACCGTGATGGTCACGGGCCATACCGGCTTCAAGGGCGCCTGGCTGACGCTATGGCTGGCGCATCTGGGGGCTAAAGTGGTTGGCGTGGCGCTGCCGGCTGATGTGCCAAGCCTCTACCGTGCGCTCGATTGCGATGCCGATTGCGACAGTCGCGTCCAGGATGTGCGGGACGTGAGCGGTGTCGTGCGGCTCATGCGGGAAACACAGCCAGACGTCGTTTTGCATTTGGCGGCCCAGTCTTTGGTGCGCCGCTCCTATGAACAACCGGTCGAGACCTTTGACGTCAATGTTCTCGGGGTGGCGCATGTTCTGGAGGGGATGCGCCGAACGCCGTCCGCGCGCGTCTGCGTCGTCATCACAAGCGACAAGTGCTACGAAAACAACGAATGGGATTGGGGTTATCGTGAGCTTGATCCCATGGGTGGTGGCGATCCCTACTCAGCGAGCAAGGGCTGCGCGGAATTGGTGACACAGAGCTATCGGGCGTCGTTCTTCGGCGCACCGGATGCGCCGCGGCTGGCGTCGGCGCGCGCCGGCAACGTCATCGGCGGCGGCGACTGGTCGCGTGACCGGCTGGTACCGGACATTATGAAGGCGTTCATGGATGGCCGTCCCGGATTTGTCCGCAATCCCAACGCCATCCGTCCGTGGCAGCATGTTCTTGATCCACTCCACGGCTATCTGAGCCTGGCGCAAAAACTTTGGGATGAGCCCGGTCTGGCATCGGCCTGGAACTTCGGTCCCGAACGGACCGATGAACGCACCGTCGGCGAAGTCGCCGACCGCCTGACCGCCTTGTGGGGTGACGGTGCCGAATGGAGGCAGTCCGATCCGGAGATGCACGCGCCGCATGAAGCCAGCGTTCTGCGGCTTGAAATCGCAAAGGCGGCGGCCAAGTTGCGCTGGCGGCCGCTCTGGCCGGTCGACCGGGCCCTTGCGGAGACCGTCGCCTGGTACAAAGACTTTGCTCAAGCGGCCGATGTGCGTGCACGGGCACTCAGACAGATCGACGCCTACACGCGTGAGCGTCAGACCTTGCATGGACGGACCTGAATGGACGCCGACCGAATCGCGAAAGCCGAGGACCTGCGTCGGCAGATACTGGATTTGACCGAAGAGTACGCCGCCCTGGCGCACGCGCCGCAGCCTTTTCGGCCCGGAGAAAGTGCTACCCCGGTTTCGGGTCGCGTCTACGGCGCGTCGGAGATGCGCAACCTGGTTGAGTCCGCGTTGGAGTTCTGGCTGACCACCGGTCGGTTCAATGCGGCATTTGAAAAGCGTCTGGCAGCGATCATCGACGTCAAGCATGCGCTGACTTGCAATTCCGGATCGTCCGCCAATCTGCTTGCGTTCACCTCCCTGACCTCGCCGATGCTGCGAGGCATGCGGCGAATCATACCGGGAGATGAAGTGATCACAGTGGCCGCGGGTTTTCCGACCACGGTCAATCCGATCATACAAAACGGTGCCATTCCGGTCTTCGTCGACGTCGACATCCCTACCTACAACGCCATTCCCGAGCGGATTGCTGAAGCCATCACCGAACGCACACGCGCCATCATGCTCGCCCATACGCTGGGCAACCCATTTGATCTCGGCACGATCGCAGCCATCGCGAAAGAGCATGGGCTATGGCTGATCGAAGATTGTTGTGACGCGCTCGGTGCCCGGTTCAACGGGCAGCATGTCGGCACCTTTGGTGCGGTCGGCACGCTCAGCTTTTTCCCGGCGCATCACATCACCATGGGTGAAGGTGGCGCCGTATTCACAAACCGAGCGGTCCTGCGGCGCGCGCTGGAATCCCTGCGTGACTGGGGGCGCGATTGCTGGTGCGCACCGGGCAGGGACAATACTTGCGGCAGGCGCTTTGCCTGGCAACTCGGTGATCTGCCGGACGGCTACGACCATAAATACACTTACAGCAATCTTGGCTATAATCTGAAAATCACAGACATGCAGGCGGCAGTCGGCTTGGCGCAACTGGATCGGTTGCGGGACTTTGTCACGGTTCGCAAGAGAAACTTCCAGCTTCTGTATGACGGTCTCTCCGCTTTGGCACCGTATCTTATTCTGCCAGAGGCAACGCCGAACAGCGACCCTTCATGGTTCGGTTTTCTAATTACGCTGCGTGACGACTCACCATTTACCCGTGACGATCTGGTCAGCTATTTGAATCAGCGCAAAATCGCAACACGCTACCTGTTCGCCGGCAATCTAATCAAGCAACCGTATATGGAAGGACGCCGGTTCAGGGTTCACGGTCCGCTCGACAATACCGAGATCATCATGAACCGGACTTTCTGGATCGGTGTCTATCCCGGGCTGTCGGAGGCGCACATCGCCCATGTCCTCGACAGTTTCCATGACTTTGCGACGGTGCGGGGCTTGGCTGCATGAACGCCGTCCTGATCACGGGCGCGAGCGGATTTCTTGGCCGTCATGTGGTCCGTGCACTGAAGCGTCGCGGGAAAACGGTCGTGGCAGCTTCGCGGCGCACCATAACCGGCACAGATGGCGTTTATCTCGATCTGACGGAACCGGATTCGATAACGACAGCTTTCTCGCAATGCAAACCCGATTGCGTGATCCATTGTGCCGCTTATGGCGTGGACTATCGCGAACAGGATCCAGATCGGGCGATCGCCGTCAATGTGGTCGGCTCATACAAGCTCCTCTGTGCCGCCGCGGATGCGGGTGCCCGCCGGTTTGTTCATATTGGAAGCTGTTTTGAATATGGCGACAAGCCTGAGCATATCCGTGAAACGGACCCACTGGAGCCGACGGCTATATACGGCTCCACCAAGGCCGCGGCCAGCGTGCTGATGATCGAGCGTGCGCACTCTTTGGGCATCGACTTCATGGTGGTGCGTCCCTTTGGATTTTGGGGGCCGGGCGAACCCGCTCATCGCCTCGTGCCGCAGATCATCCGCGCCTGCCTCTGCGGCCAGCCCCTAGACCTCACCGGTTGTGAGCTGATGCGCGATTACAGCTATGTCGAAGATATGGCGGAATGGGTCGTGGGATTGGCGGTTCACAGCCAGACGTTCGACGTCGCTGCTCTCAACATTGGGTCCGGTGCGCCGATCCTGTTGAGGAATTTTGTCCTGTCGATTGCCTCATATTTCGGCAAAGCCGAGCTGATGCGGTTTGATGCGAAGCCGTATCGACCAACTGAGATGCGTCGCGTTTGTGCGGACACAACGCGGATGCGCCGGTTGATCGATCCGGGCGTTCCGACGGAATTGGCCGTGGGGCTTGACCGAATGGTCCGTGAAATCGGGGCGGATTACGTTGGCTGACTCTTCCACAGACCTGATCATTATGGCTGGTATGCCTCCGGGCGGATTAGGAACCGGCAGGGCGATCGAGTATCTAATTGAGAAGGGTGTGAAAGTTCACTACAAGAGAGATTTTGTGCCGAAATTGCCTCTGCACCTACGAGGGCGTCCATTCGTCATTCGATTGGCACGTTTGATAGCTAATATGATGTTCCTCCCGTCGGAGCATTATCTGCGATGGGTGACAGATCGCGGCGTTATGATTCTGCATCCGCAATCGTTGGGATTGCGGACGACGATTAATTTCATCAAAAGCCGGTCAGTGGTCACGTATTTGTACTTGCTGGACAGTAGTTTTTTTTGCGTTCGAAGTTATAACTATATCCCTGGCGAGGCCGCCCCGTGTCTGCGCTGCCTGGGCGGGGCATTCGACGCAAGGGTGCGCAACGGATGCCAGGCATTTCCGCGTCCGGATCCGGACGCCGCGTCCTACGCTACCGAGTTGCTTCACCTTGCCAAAGCAGGCAAGGTTCGTTTTTGTGCACAATCCCATTCGCAGGCGGCGTTGGCGGAACGCCATTTCGGTGTTCCGGTTCCCGTGGTCGGATTGATGACCAGCGATATCGACACTATCGAAACGGCCGATCTTGTTGCCGCCCAAGCGATGACGCCGGAATGGGATGTCGTGTTTCACGGCCATTGGCTTGATGCAAAAGGGGCGCGCTGGCTGTTGGAAACGGCGTCGCGTTTGCCGCCGCATCGGCGCGTGCTGTTCCCATGCGCCCGACCGTCGATGCCGTCGAGCATTGGCGAGAACATCGTTTTCAAGCCCATGACATGGGGTGCAGGTCTGCGAAAGGCGGTGATGAAGGCGCGCATTGTGATGACGCCGTCCCTCTGGTCTGCGCCGATCGAAGGATCGGTCGTCAAGTCGATTTTTCTGGCTCGCGCCGTGGCGGTGGCGCGGAACGACACGGCGTTTTCCAGCGAGATACCCGATGACGTCGTGTTGAAGGTGCCGGTCGACCATGCCGCGGCCGCCCGGGCGCTCGAGCGGGCGTTGCTGGAAGATTGGCGTCCAGAGTCTGAAAAGCGTGCTGCATGGATTAACGGGTTCAAAGCCGAAAACGCTGCTTTCGTCGCGCGGCTGTGCTCGGTCGTTCGGAATCCACCGGCTCACGGATCGCCAGATGGGGTTTGAGCAGTCGCGCAGGAGCCGTGGGGCGTCAGTGATGCCCGCCCACTCCGCTCCGGATGTTGTCGGAACCGTGGCGTATCATGGGCACCGAACCTGAACTCGGTCAGGCAACCCGGTCACCGCTTCGGAGCGATGCCCGTCCTGTCTCGACACGCTCGGTCGAAAGACAACTCAAGCTCAAAGCACGCGCGTCTCTTGGGGCATCGCGCGCGAAGCACAGGCCCGTTTCGGACCGGTGAAGAGGTCCCGCAGCACCAGCGACAGAAGGTCCCCCATGACCTTACGGACAAGGCGCCAACGCAGATGCGGTGGTGCATGTCGGAGAATGAACCTTGTGTGATCGGCGAGATTGTTCTTGGAGCGGCGTGATATCAGATCCTGCACACGCCGCAGGGCCGAGGCACGGTGGTTGCGCGGCGTTGCCATCCCGGTTGAGGTCATGTCGACCCGAAGCACAGCCCGCCGGCACACGCCGAGCGGAATGCCGGCCACCCGGTGCAGGCGCATCGAAAAGTCGTAGTCCGCCACATAGTGGGGAAACCCGCGCGCATCCACATTGCCGGCCTTCCGAATGGCACCGATCGGCACGATGGTGCCACGGGCGGCAAGCACGTCTACATCGAGACTCGGTGCAGATCCGACGTCTGGAGTCGGCAGGCGGTAAAAGCTGTAGTGGTGCCAATCCAGTTTGACGCCAGCGTCGATAACCTTCGAGGGTGCAGCTTTATCCACGCAGATCGCCGACAAAGCGGCTCCGTACGCGGTTGCGTCTTGGACCAGTGTTGCGACGAAATCGTCAGCGACCATGACATCGTCATTGACCATGAGTATGAAGTCGCGATCCGGTGCCTCTTCCGCGAGCACATGGGCGATGCCCGCCTGCATCGCTCCTCCCCAATACCGGGGCTTACGCGTCAATAGGAGTGTATGGGCTTCACACAAGGGGCGCAGGCGGTCCACCACGTCGGCAGCCGATCCGCCGTCGACGACGATGATGCGAAGGTTCGCGCCGGCTTGTCGTTCAAGACAACCAAGGCAGCGTTCGAGTGATGCAAGCCGGTTGTAGGTCGGGATGACCACATGGACACGGGGTGCGTCCTTCGGCTCAGGCTGCTTGCAGGCGCTCATCGATCACCTTCCACAAATGCGGAATCGAAGGGTGGTTCGGTTCGACTGCCGTCGCCAGGTTCAGCATGTCGGCGGCATACGCCACCTGATCGTCCAAGAGACCAAAGATGGCCGCCAGGATCCGATACTTGCAGTCTGAGGTGTTCTGCTCATGCCATGTCGCTTCCCGGAAATAGCGCGCTTCTGGAGCCGTCGGGCTGGTTTTTAGGCGCTTGGTGAGGGTCGCTTGTGTCGTGTTTGTGCGCTTGGCCAGATGATCCAGCACCTCGGGCCGACCTTTGACATACCGCTGCATTCTCAGATCGGAGAGCCAGAAGCCCTCCGAAAGGAGCCAATCGTGACAGGCGGTAAAGCTATCTTCTCCCACATAGGCGGGGATGAGACCGGGCTCGATGTCGACCGCCAACAAACGATCGCGAGCCGGTGTCGACAGACTCTGTATGAGTCGCAAGTCGGTTCCCTGCGTGTCAAGCTTGAGCCAATCCAATCGACCCGATGTGTACTCCGAAATCACCCGGTTTAGAGACGTGGCCGGCACCGTTTCGGTTTTGACCGGACGAAACAGATCACGAAATGCATATGAACTGACTCCGTTCGCATTCACCGGCAGCACACTTGAACACGGTGGGTACTCAGTCAGGATGAATGTGGCTTCATCGGCTTGATCGTCCGCGACCACGGCTTTCGGGACGAAAAAGAGTCCCGAATAAGCCTGCCCCAGATCTTCCGGCGGAACCCGGCTTTCCGGATCGAAGCGGACCAGAATCGACCATTTGGCGACCGGGCGCCAGAGTCCGGGAGATGCTCCCGCAGCGCCAATGTCGATGAGGATGGGAGCCGTTTCCAAACTGTCCATCGCGGCTGCGAAGGACATGGAACCACTTAAATCATTCATTGTTCTGCCGGAGCTTTGGTTGGATGCGGGCGCGTCCATTCGCGACGATATTGCATCATCGCCGCGACGGCATCTTCGCACTCGTTGATTTCGTTCGGAAAATCAGTGATTGGTTCGTGTGTCAAGGTCACCGCGAAACGGGCGTCCTGGTCTCTGCAATGACTACCCGTCCCATCGAAACCGAGGTTCGCGACGACCGGCCGTGGCGGGTGGAGAGCCAGGGCACCAGCACAAAACATACTCGCATACCAGCGAATCGCCCAGCTATCAATCACGCCATCCCGTTGATTGCGCAGCATCTCGCGGAACGCCATGGTACCATCGAGATCGAAAGCGCTGGCCCGTCCCTCTCGATCAATTCTCGCAAGCAGCTCGGCCGCATTCGGCTCGAACAACCGCCATGCCCGCGTCCAGGTGGCCCAGCCCCAGCAACTCATCTCCCGATAGAAGAACGGCCGCGTGAAGTGTCTTCCGGTGGGGAACATGTAGCCAGCGACATGCGCGACTCGCGGCGTGTCGGCGTAGCGCTCCAGCGCCTCGTGGAAATAGGCCAGGCTGACGGGGGAGAAAACCAGATCGTCTTCGGCGACGATGATCCGCCCATGCCGTTTGAGCACGGCGGTGATGCCCGAGATCAGGGATTGTGCCAGCCCAAGATTGTGCGATTGCCAAATCCGCTCGGCGTGAACGGGAAAAGCGTCCTGAGCGATCCGACGCACGGCATCGGTGAGGGGGCGGTCCGCTTCGGTTCGCGGACCGTCACAGAAGATGTAAAGCGGGCTTTCTCGGAACCCCGGTACGCGGTCGAGGCTGTCGGCAAGCCGCTGCAGGTGCTTCGGGCGATTGTAGGCAAACACCGCAATCGGAACCAATCCCGGGGACATACCACCCTTCCTACCGATCGACGTCATCCGGGGCCAATCCAATAAGTCTCCGACCGGTCAAGCTGTTATCGTACCAGAGGCCGGTTTTCCTAACAGAGCCTTAATACCAGCGGCCCGAAACAATAACCGGTCCTCGGGCCGCCCTGTTTCGGAGCGCCGGCCTCCTTGCCGGCTGGACCGCCGGCTTCGAGCCGGCCCGGACCACGCCCAGCGGCCGGCCGCCAAGATGGCGGCGGTCCAGCCGGCAGGGATGCCGGCGCTCCTGGTTCAGCGCCGAAATCGACCGTGTCGTCTCAATGCGGGCCATGGGTATAAAGTGCCCTGATGGGGGTTACAGCGGGTTGGACAGGAGCCAATCCGGCCAATACTCACGAAGTTCTGGCGTGTCCTACGACCGGTCACCAATTTGGGTCTTTGGTATCATCAGCCATGTGGTCCTGATCTGCCGTTTGCACCGCGTGCTTCCAGCCCCGGCTTCAAACCGTTGTCAAAATGGGGGGCTACCGGCCAGGTTGCCAGGAGGGTCGTAGTTGCAAACCCATATCTCTGCATCCGATGCACAGGTCGCTTTCCCGCAGCCGACCTTCCGCGAGCGTTGATCGACCACCTGCGTATAGTGCCCGCACACCTTGCCCGCGCGGCATTGGTGGCGGACCGGATCATAGTCGGATCGCTCTTCCGCCCAGGAATTGACCACATCGGTGGGCGTTGGCGACAGGCCGAGGTACCAGGCGAGGTTTTCGCCGTACTGGCCGGCTGGGCGGTGCCGCAATTGGCAGTTATGCCGGCTCAATGTGTCAGCCCACTCTTGCGCCACGGTGGCGATTTGGGTCGACCAGACCAGCGGGGCAACACCGACCTTTGCGCGCCAATCGTTGTGTGCTTGCACCATATCCGCCGGCCCGCCGGAGTCCGTCCGCGACCCAACCGGCAACGCCAGGGCACCCATCAGGGTGCCGACGAGGACTGGCATGAGCCCATTCATGACTCGACACGCCATCGCCATGACATGACATGATCCTCCATCGCGTTTCGTCATACACAAGACAGCGAAGGTTAACAAGAAACTGACGGTGCCGTTGGGCACAAACGGGTCCATGCGGGGAGGCCTTTGTGGGAGCGCCGACGCCTCGTCGGCCTCGTGTGCACGCCGGTGCGGG
>JANQJV010000274.1 GCA_028281465.1 Azospirillaceae bacterium
CCGCCGTGCGGGGGGAACACCGGACACCGGCCGCCGTCCGCGGCGCTGTGGCCATCCGACGGCGGCACCCGCACCGGCGTGCACATGAGGCCGACGAGGCGTCGGCGCTCCCACAAAGGCCTCCCCGGATGGACCCGTTTGTGCCCAACGGCACCGTTCGTTTCTTTCTGGACACCCACAAGTCCTTGGTATCGACTGAGTTACCATCACCACTCGGAATATCTCACGTCCAAGGATCCGATGCGGTGAGATGTCTCGCTCTGTGCCACCTGCCTCGAGTCTTGCCCGTCCGATGATCCTGGAAGGTGGGTTGTTTATTGACTTTATTGATATTTTCCGAGATGATGAAGATTCTGAACGCCACCTCGTCAGGCGAAGCACAATCGGAAAACTGCTCACCGAATGACGATCACAGGTGCCTTCCCGCCAAGCCGCTGCTATAAATCAAACCACCTCAACACATCCATACTCTGCTGTCGCTAAGAACCGATGATTAGAAGTCGTCTCTGAGCATTTGTCTTGTCCGTGAACCGCGAGGGCAGATATAATCAATAATCATATATGCTCGCCACCCACCTGGGCACGGCGTCTCTTTCGGTGACCAGGGGCGTGCCAGAACAAGGCAACATATCGCCACGTCGGATCATCAGTGCGGTGCTATTGGCGCCATTTGGGAAAGGATGAAGGATGAACACGATTGGATCGTCCGAACGGATGTCACGCGCTCCAAGAATTAAGCTGGGCATCACTGGTCGTTTGGTGCTGGGCATGGTTGTTCTCGCTTTGCTTGCCAGCACGATTGGCGTGATCGGCTTGAGGTACATCAGTAGTATTGATGCAACTTTGAATAATATTACCGATCTGACGGCACCGACAGTTGAGACGGCGGACGATCTGGTGATGAATATCTGGGAAGCAACAAAGGTCGCGGAAGAGATCATTGGCGATGATTCCTTGATTGAGATCGACGCACTCAGCCAAGAGTTTGGTGAGCTTGAAGGGGAATTCACGATCGCCTTCGAGCAGCTAGAAGAACTCGCTGATGATGATGCATTGCAGACCGCGCTGGAAGAGGTGCGTAAGAACCGCCGGGAGTTCTTGGAGCGATCTTATGCCATGTTCCAACAGCGGGTCACCGAGATCGAAGAAAGGGCTAAAGCAAGAGATTTGCTTGACCGTTTTGATGAAATTGGCGCCAACTTGACAATCCGTCTGGAGGAATTTGCCACGGAGAACGAGCAGGAAATGGCGATCATGGAAGAAGAGGCGGATCGTCTGGTCGAAGCCGGTGAGGCGACGGTAGAGCAGTTGAACGATTTGATCGGGGATTTGTTCGAAGAGGACTATCCGGTTGTCGAGGCGGCGCTCAAGCTGCAGCGCCTGGTGAGTGAAATGAAGGACACGGCCGGCGAGTATTTGGCTGAACTGGACAGGCAAAAGTTACCTGACCATCTTCGCGCCTTCAATGAACTGTACGAGCAAGTTCAGCCATTTCTCGTCATCCTGGATCAACTGGCGGAAACCGACGAAGACCGGCAGGATGCTGCGGACATCAGGAGGATCTTTGCAACCTGGGTTCTGCAAGCCTCCAATGACGAACAGCTCTTCGATACGCATGACGACATGCTCGTGGCACATCTGGAGGCCAAGAGACTGGTCACCGATCTTGAATCGGATGCCGATGCGGTTGCCGAAATCCTCGATCACGTGGTCGAACAGGCTGACCGGCTGAATGACAGCGCGGACGAAAAAGCGGCGGAAGTGGTCGCGGAAGCGCAACTGATCACGCTTTCCATGGGCGGCGCAGCCCTTGGTCTGACCCTTGCCCTGATTTGGATGACCATCAAGACCGTGACCAATCCGATCAAGCAGACCACCACGGCCATGGCGGCTCTGGCCAACCGGGAGCTGGAAACGGAGGTTGCCTTCGTCGAGCGCCGCGACGAGATCGGCGACATGGCGAGGGCCGTCCAGGTGTTCAAGGACAACGCCCTGGAGATCAAGCGTTTGGAGGAGGAGCAGATTCAGGCGGCCGAACGGGCCGAAGCCGAGAAACATGAGGCGCGGGAGACGCTGGCGAACCAGTTTCAGGCGGTCATGGTGGATTTGGTCAACGGCGTTTCGACGGCCGTGGACGATTTGCGATCGATTTCACGACAAATGGCGACGCTGGCCGCGCAAACGCAAGAGCAGGCCATGTCCGTCGAGACGGCGTCCCAGCAGTCGAACGAAAATGTGCAATCCGTGGCAGCGAGTGCGGAACAACTCACGTCTTCGATCAATGAGATTACGCGCCAGGCAGCCTATTCGACGGAGATTGCCAACCAAGCAGTCGAAACGACCATCAACTCCGAAGAGACCATCAAAGGTCTTGCCACGTCGGCTCAGCAAATTGGAGAGATCATCAAGCTCATCAACAGTATCGCTGATCAGACCAATCTTCTCGCATTGAACGCAACTATCGAAGCGGCACGCGCGGGTGATGCCGGTCGGGGCTTCGGCGTGGTGGCGGCGGAAGTGAAAAACCTGGCTCGTCAGACTGCCCATGCGACCGAGCAGATCCGATCGCAGATTTCCGGAGTCCAATCGGCAACGGAAAAAGCGGTCAGTGCCATCGACGGCATTCGCAAGACCATCACCGAACTGAATGGGATTGCCACCACCATTGCATCCGCCATGGAAGAGCAAGCAGCGGCCACCCAAGGCATCACCAAGAACGTGCTGCAAACCCTGGATGGGGCTAAGGACGTCTCCCGGAGCATGAAAGCTGTCAACACCGCCGTGGAGGAAACCGAGGTGTGTGCGAACAATGTACTCACCTCCTCCGATGGCTTGGCCTCACAGTCGGATCAACTGAGGCGGGAAGTCGACGGCTTCCTGGCTCGCATCCGTTCCGCTTGATATAAACGGCCCATGGTTTGCTGACTTGCTCCTGTTTCAATGCCAAACCAGGAGCGTCGGCTCCGAGCCGGCTGGACCGCTGCCATCCCCGGCGACCCGCCCTCTGGGGCGACGGGCTGGCCGGGGAACCGCCGACAAAGATGCCGGCACCCTGAAACAAGCCCGTTCAACATGTGGTCGTCTCATCGGGGCGTCGGTATGATGGATGCTCATGCTGTCCATGCGTCTGGCGCCCTCGTTCTTCCGTCCATTACCCGTGCAGATGGCAGGCCGCGCCGCGGCCACCGGACAAGGTGGTCCAGGCCGGGGGCGTGGTACGGCACACATCCATGGCCTTCGGACAGCGCGGGTGGAAGTGGCAGCCCGGCGGCGGGGCGGTGGGGGATGGCACTTCGCCGTCGAGCCGGCGCATGGTCACCTTGTTGGCCGGATCGGGTACAGGTGACGCGTTGCGCAGGGTCTCGGTATAGGGGTGTAAGGGCGTGTCGAAGATGGCCGGCACCGGGCCGGTCTCGACCAAGCGGCCGAGATACATGACGGCGACGCGGTGGCAGAAATAGCGCACGACGCCCAGGTCGTGCGAGATGAACACGAAGCTCAGGCCGTGCCGCGCCTTCAGGTCCTTGAGTAGCAACAATATTTGCGCTTGGATCGAGACGTCGAGCGCGGATACCGCCTCGTCGGCCACGATCAGCTCCGGCTCCAGGATCAAGGCGCGTGCGATGGCGATTCGCTGGCGCTGGCCGCCGGAAAACTCGTGCGGAAATCGATCGGCCGCCTCGGGGGCGAGGCCGACCTCGGTCAGCACGGCTGCCACCCGGTCGCGTGCCGCCCGTCCTTTGGCTACGCCGTGCACTCGCAACGGCTCGACCAGAGTCTGCCCCACGGTGCGGCGTGGATTGAGCGAGGAATACGGGTCCTGGAACACGATCTGCAGCTTGCGCCGCAACGGCCGCAGAGCCTGGGCCGGCAGGGCCGCCAAGTCCTGCCCCCGGTAGCGCACACGGCCGGCGGTCGGCTCGATCAGGCGCAACAGGCAGCGTCCGACCGTTGACTTGCCGCAGCCGGATTCGCCGACCAGACCAAAGGCCTCGCCGGCCGCTACGCCGAACGACACGTCGTCCACGGCGGTCAGGCTGGCGCGCTGCCCGCCCATGAAGCCGCGCGTGATGCTGAACACCTTGCGCAGACCCTGCACCTCCAGGATCGGGGCAGCACTGTCCGCACACTCAAGCATGGCCGATCCTCCCCTCAGAAGCGGCCGCCGGGTTGCGCACCCGGCACCGCACCGCATGGGCCGGGTCGCCGGGCAGCGGTGCCAAGGCCGGCGTCGCGTCCAGACACGCCGCTTCGGCCACGGGGCAGCGCGGCGCATAGCGGCAGCCGGCCGGCATGCGGTGGATCGGCGGCACCTGGCCGGAGATGGCGCGGAGTTCACCCACATCCCGATCGGAACGCGGGATCGAGCGCAGCAAGGCCTCGGTGTAGGGGTGGCTCGGCCGGGCAAACAAACGGTCGGCCGGTGCTTGCTCGACGATCTCGCCGGCATACATCACGGCGACCCGGTCGGCCACCGAGGCGACCACACCCAAGTCATGGGTGATCAACACCAGCGACAGGTTGCGCTCCTGGCGCAGGTCGTTGAGCAACGCCAGCACCTGCGCTTGAATGGTCACGTCCAATGCCGTGGTCGGCTCGTCGGCGAAAAGAATGTCGGGTCGGCAGGCCAGCGCCATGGCGATCATCACGCGCTGGCGCATGCCACCGGAGAACTGGTGCGGGAATTGGCGCAGGCGCCGGGCGGCATCGGGAATCTTGACCAGATCCAGCAGGCGCAGCGCCTCGCGCTCGGCCTCCTGGCGGCTCAATCCGCGATGGAACACCAGCGGCTCGCCCACCTGCGCACCGATCGGTAGCACCGGATTGAGCGAGGTCATGGGTTCCTGGAAGATCATGGACAGGCGCGCGCCGCGCAGTCGGGTCATGGCCGGTTCGGACAGGGCAAGCAGGTCTTGTCCGTCGAACCACGCCGAGCCTGAGACCCGGCACTGCCGCCGCCCAGGCAACAGGCGCATCAGCGACAGAGCGGTGACGCTCTTGCCGCAGCCGGACTCGCCGACCAGACACAAGGTCTCGTTGCGTTGCAGGTCGAAGCCGACGTGGCGCACGGCGGCGTGGAAATGCCCACGCCGGTTGAACGCCGTGGTCAGCCCGCGCACGGACAACACGGTGTCGCTGACGCCAGCGTTGTCCGGGGCCGGGTCACTCGCGGAGTTTGGGGTCGATGGCATCACGCAGCCCGTCACCGAGCAGGTTGAGGGAGAACACCAGCAAGAGCACCGCCAGCCCTGGGTAGATCGACAGCCACGGCGCATCCAGGATGTACTCGAAGCCTTCGCGGATCATGCCGCCCCAGGTCGGCGTCGGCGGGGCGACGCCCAGGCCGATGAAGCTGAGCGAGGCCTCGATGCGGATGGCGGTCGCCGTCCACAAGGACGCCAGCACCAGAATCTCGCCCAACACATTGGGCAGGATGTGCACCACCATGATGCGCAGATCCGAGTAGCCAAGCGCCCGGCACGCCTCGATGTAATCACGCTCGCGCACGGCGATGGTCGGCGCCCGGGCGATGCGGGCGAATTTCGGCACCACGGTGAAGGCGATGGCGATGATCAGGTTGAGCATGCTGGCGCCCAGCATGGCCACCACCAGCAGGCCCATGATCAGGGTCGGAAACGACAACAGCACGTCCATGACGCGCATGATTGCCTGGTCGACCCAGCCGCCCCGGTAGCCGGCCAGGATGCCGAGCGCGCCGCCCACCACCAGGCCGAGCGCAATCGACGCCAGCCCGATGATCAACGAGATGCGCGCGCCATAAAGGATGCGCGAGAACACGTCGCGGCCGTAGGAGTCGGTGCCGAGCCAATGGCTGTCTGACGGCGGGCGCAGGCGATACAGAATGCTCTGGTCGATCGGGTCGTGGGTCGCCAGCAGCGGTGCGAACACGGCCGCCAGACAGAGTCCCACGAACAGGACCAACCCCAGCCACGATAACTTGTTGGCATTGAAGACGCGCAACAGGTCGGCCAGGAAGCGCGGCGCCCCGGTGCCGCGGCCGGTGTCCGGGGCCGTATCGAGGGTCGGCGCCGTCATTGGTGCTTCACCCGGGGGTCGAGCAGGCCATAGGTCAGGTCGGTCAGCAGGTTCACCACCACGATGAAGCAGGCGTAGACCACCATCAGGCCCTGCAGCATGGCGTAGTCGCGCTGGTTGAGGGACGTCACGATCAGTTTGCCCAAACCCGGCCGGTTGAACACGATCTCGGTCAGCACCGAATTGCCGATCAACAGGCCGAGATAGAGGCCGATCACGGTCACGATCGGGATGAGCGCGTTGCGCAGCGCGTGGTGCAGCACGACGACGCGCGGCGGCACGCCCTTGGCCCGGGCGGTGCGCACATAGTCCTCGCCCAACACCTCGAGCATGGAAGACCGGGCCGCCCGGGTGACATAGGCGGTCATGATCAACCCCAGGCTCAAGGCCGGCAACACGAGGTTATAGAGCCGGTCGGCCGGGTCGGCCATGTCCGCCCGACTGATCACCGGGAACCAGCGCAACTCGATGGAAAACACCAGGATCAGCAGAATGGCGGTGAAAAACGCCGGAAAGCTCAGGCCGAGCAGCGACACCAGGCGCGTGACGTAGTCGATCCAGCCGTTGCGGTGCACGGCGGCCAGGACCCCCAGGGGTATGCCCAAGAGGATGCCGATCAGAATGGAGGCGGCCGTCAGATCGATCGTGTAAGGCAGAACGGCGCCGACCTCCTGCCACACCGTGCGCCCGCTGACCATGGAGGACCCCAGATCACCCTGGGCGATCTCGGCCAGGAACCGGCCGTACTGCACCCACAACGGGTCGTTCAGCCCGAGCCGGTCGCGGAAGGCATCGATCACTTGCTGGCTGGCATTGTCGCCCAGGATGGCAATCGCCGGGTCGCCGGGGACCACCCGGATGATCAGGAAGATCACCGTCAAAACCGCCAGCAGGGTCGGCACGGCCGCCAGCAATCGGTGCAGGGTGTAGCGGAACATGGGCCGCTCGCAGGGCTTGAGTAACGAATGGGCAGCCCCCGTCCCCGTCCGTGCCGGAGACGGGGGACACGCCATCACTGGGTCAGCGTTGCCTGCTCGGTGATCAGCGGGCTGACGCTGATGGCGGCCTTGAGGTCGAAGCCGTAGTCCAGGGCCTCGCGGCGCGCCCACACCTGCAGTTGCTCGAACAGCGGGACGGCGCACACCTCGGTCATCAGCTTGGCCTGGGCGGTGGCCCACAGCGCCGCCTGTTGCTCAGGGTCGGGTTCGCTGCGGGCGGCGTCGATCTCCGCATCGGCCACGCTGCAGTGCGAGAAATTGGTCACGGCGGTTGGCGTGTTGACGATGCTGCGCGAATGGTAGAACTGGGTCAGATAGGTGTCGGCAACCGGAAAGCGGGCGGCACCATACAGGACCAGTGCGCTCAGGTCGTCGCGGATCTGGGCGTGGAAGGTGGAGTGCTCGACCACATCCAGCTCCACGGCGATGCCGACCCGGCGCAATTGCTCCTGCACCACCTGCATGGGGTCGAGCAGCGAGGTGCGCTGGGTGATGATCGCCCGGAGGCCGAAGCCGTCGGGGTAGCCCGCTTCGGCCAGCAGCGCCTTGGCGCCGTCGATGTCGTGCGGATACAGCGGCACCTCCGCCGTGTGGCCGAGATAGCCGTTCGGCACCGGCGACAATGACGGTTGGGTGACGCTGGCGCCGACGAAGGCGACCAGTTCCTCGCGGCTCAGCGCATGGGCGATGGCGCGGCGCACGCGGATGTCGTTCAGCGGTTCCACCATCCTGTTCATGTGCAGCGTGCGCAGTTCGCCGGGGCCGAACACGTCGACGATCACGCCTGGTTCGTTGCGCATGCGATTGACCCAGCGCTCCTGGCGCACGCCCAGGGCGAGGTCGAGCTCGCCGTTCAGGAACGCCAGTTCGCGCGCCGCGTTGGACGGCACATAGAGAAAGTTGACGGCGTCGATGGCCGGCCGGCCGCGGAAATACGCGTCGTTGGCGGCGAGTTGCACCGACTGGCCGCTTTCGTAGCCGACAAAGGCGAACGGGCCGGTGCCGATCGGGTTGAGGCGGAAGCCCTCGCCCATCTCCTCCACGGCCTGCTTGGAGACCACGTTGCCGCCGTGGTAGTTGGCGACCAGGCCGAGCAGCGACGGCACCGGCTTGGACAGGGTGATGCGCACCGTGTCGGAATCGAGCGCTTCGACGCTCTCGAAGGAATCATAGTCGGAGGAGACCGCAGACACCTCCGGGTTGCCGGCCCGCGTGAGCGAGAACACCACGTCCTCGGCGGTGACTTCGCCGTAGCCGCCATGGAACTGCACGCCTTCGCGCAGCTTGAATGTCCACACCAGGCCGTCGGGGCTGGAGGTCCAGCTTTCCGCCAGATCCGGTTCCAGCTCGCCCGGATTCATGCTGCCGGGCGGAAAGCGCACCAGCCCATTGAACATCATGGCGAAGACGATCTTGTCCTGCGATTTGGTCGACACATGCGGGTCGAGCTGGCCGGCGTCCTGCGACCCGCTGGCCACAGTCAGCACCGTTTCGGCCGGGGCAACGGGGGATGCCAACAGCATGGCCGCCCCCAGCAGCGCCGCGGTCCCCAGGCGTGCACTCGTCATGACGCGTCTCCTCTCCTCGTGGTGTGGTCCTCTGGTCAGGGCGGGTTCGTGGGGCGGCCGGGACTGGCTCGGCCCGCTTATCGCGGCACGGTGTGTCAAGCCCGGGGCCAAGTCAAATCAGTTTGGTCACAAAGGATATAACGGCGTATTATAGGAGGCGCGCCGTCGGGAATCGGGATGCCGCCCATGACCCACCGTCAGATCGAAGCCTTCCGCGCCGTCATGCTGGCTGGCACCATGGTCGGTGCGGCAGATCAACTTCATGTGTCGCAGCCGGCGGTGAGCCGTCTGGTCGCTGACCTGGAGCGCGATCTGGGCTATGCTCTGTTTCACCGTCAGCGCGGCCGTCTGGTGCCGTCGGAGGAAGCCGGCGCTCTGTTTCGCGAGGTGGAGCGGGCCTTTGTCGGCCTAGAGCGCATCGCCGCCGTCGCCCGCGCCATCGGCGACTGCCAAGTCGGTCACTTGCGCGTGGTCGCCATGCCGATTTTTGGCTGCGGTTTTTTGCCGCACGTGGTGGCCACGTTTTGTCAGGGACGTTCCGACATTTCGGTCACGCTCGAATTGCGCCCACGGGTGCGGGTGCTGGAATGGATCGCCGCTCAGCAGTTCGACGTCGGCTTGGCCACCCTGCCCGTGGATGATCCGGCCGTCGCCGTGCGTCCGTTCGCCGAAGAGCACGCGGTATGTATCCTGCCCACCACCCATGCCTTGGCAGCACTGACGGTCATTGAGGCCGGCGACCTACACGGCCAGACTCTAATCGGTTTCCCACGTGAGACCAGCATTCGGTCCATGGTCGACGCGATGTTGGCAGCGGCGCGTGTGACGGTGCACTGCCTGATCGAAACACGCACGGCCGAAGCGGTCCGTGGCCTGGTGGCGGCTGGTGCCGGTATCGCCCTGGTCAGCCGTTTCGCCCTCTTCGGGCTCGACGACCCGCGCCTGGCGGTACGCCCATTCACCCCGCCATTGCCGATCCGCTCGGGGCTCTTGCTTCCCACCGGGCGTCCGCCCAGCCGTCTGACCGATCGCTTTGCCAGCCATGTCGCCGCGCATTACGCGGCGCAAGTGCCGGCCACAGGCGCCTGAGATGGGTCATCCGGTGCGTGCCCCGGCGCTACACCGAGGTGGCGGCACACGGTGCGCAGCAGTACATCGGGATCGATCGGTTTCGCGATGTAGTCGTCCATGCCGGCGTCCAGACAGCGTTCGCGGTCGCCGACCATGGCCTGCGCCGTCATTGCGACGATCGGCAGGGTGCGGTGTCGTGGGTCGGCCCTGAGCCGGCGCGTCGCCGTCAGGCCGTCCATCACCGGCATCTGGACGTCCATGAGCACAAGGTCGTGGGCCCCGGTGCTGGCTCGCTCGACCGCGTCCAGACCGTTCGCGACGACGGTGACGATGGCCCCCGCGTCCTGCAAAAGCTCGGCGGCGATCTGGCGGTTGAAGGCATTGTCCTCTGCCAACAGCACGCGCCGGCCGTCCAGGACACGGGCCGGCTGGTTCCCCCCGATCGACCGGCACGGCGCTGCGGGCGTATCCCGCGGTTCGGCGCCAGCCAAGGTTTCGGCAAGGACGGTCATGAGCTTCCGGTCCAGTGTGGGTTTGCCCAGGACGGCATCGAACCCCGCGTCCCGCACCGCCTGCTTGACCGCTTCCGGGGCAAAGGTGCCCACCATTCCGATGGTGCGCAGGGGCCGCAAGGCCGTGGCCTGCATACGAAGCGCTGCCGCGATCACGCCCTCGCGACCAGGCACGGACCAGTCCAACAGCACCGCATCGAAGGGGCGACCTTCTTCGCGCGCTGCCGCCAGGGCCTGGAGGCCCTCCGTATCGGATCCGGCGACAGCCACGGTCAGGCCATGGTTCTTCAAAAGGCGGGCGGTCATCTCCAGGGCCGCCGCATTGTCGTCGAGCACCAGCACTCGTCGGCCGACAAGGTTGTGACCGTCCGCGCGGCTTGGCTGCGGCACCGATCCGAGCGTGACGGTGAAATGGAAGGTGCTGCCACGTGCCGGCGCGCTTTCGACCCAGATCGTGCCATCCATCAGACGGACCAGCCGGCGGCAGATCGCCAGGCCCAGCCCGGTGCCGCCAAACCGACGGGTGACGCTGTCGTCGGCCTGGGAAAACGCATGAAACAGCCGGTCGACCTGATTCTCTCTCAAGCCGATCCCGGTATCGCGGACGGAGAACTGCAAGACCGTCTTGGCCGCGTCCACGGTTTTGGGGGCGACGGTGACGACGACCTCGCCGGCTTCGGTGAATTTGACCGCATTGTTGGCCAGGTTCAGCAGCACCTGCCCGAGCCGGACGGCATCACCGACGGCCGTGTGCGGCGTTGCCGGATCGACGGAAAACAGAAGTTCCAGGTTCTTCTCGGCGGCAGCAATGCCAACCGCATTGGTCAGATTGTCAAACAGCGCGTCGATTTCGAAGCGTGCCGGTTCCAAGGTGAGTTTGCCGGCTTCGATCTTGGAGAAATCGAGAATATCATTAAGAATCGCGAGCAATATTTTGGCTGATCCTTGGATTTTCTCCAGATAGTCGCGCTGTTTGCCAGTCGGCTCGGTGCGCAGGGCCAAGTGCGCCATGCCGATAATGCCGTTCATCGGCGTACGGATCTCATGCGACATGGTGGCCAAGAACTCGCTCTTGGCCCTGGCGGCGGCTTCCGCCTCGGTCTTTGCCGTCAAGACGGCCGCTTCGCGTCGCTGGATTTCACCCATGAAGTGTTCGACGGCGCGCGCCATCTGCGCCATCTCGTCGGTCCCGGTGGTCGGTAGCGGGGCGGGTCGCCCTTGCACATTGGCGGTCACGCTGGCTTGCAAATGGCGGATGCGTCCAACCACGGACCGATTGATGAAAAGGAAAATGACAACGGAGATGACGGCCGCACAGCCGGCGACGAAGATCAATGCCACGTTGATCTGATGGAGCGTACGCTCGACGCCGTCCTTCTTCCACGTGGCAACGTGCTGGATATGCGTGAACAGCTCCTGGGATGCCGATTCAAGCTGTGCCGAAGCAAACCGGATCGCGTCCAGGTAGGCGCCGATCCGCTCCCCACTGGCCATGAACCGGCTCTGCAAGGCGAACAGACCACGATCTCCCAAACCATGCTGGCGGATTTCAAACCGCAGGCGTCCCACCGCCAGCCGGGACTTGGCATCCAGCACGGTTTCGAACAGAGTCTCCTCCGCGCGCATGGCGTCGGCGAAGG
This sequence comes from Azospirillaceae bacterium, assembly GCA_028281465.1. Lineage (GTDB taxonomy): Bacteria > Pseudomonadota > Alphaproteobacteria > Azospirillales > Azospirillaceae > JANQJV01. Next base: position 11,847 of record JANQJV010000274.1, read on the forward strand.
CCATTCGCCGACGCTCGATCTCGGCCAGTTCTTCCACCTTGTGCACCAGAACCAGCGTGACGATGGCCTGGGCCATGAGCTGCCGCCAGTGAATATAAGCGCTGGCCTCGCCCCCGTTCCCCAGTAGCGGGGCGTCGGTTGCTTCGGACACAGACGGCGCCAACACCTGCGGCAGTGTCTCGCCGTCGGCCGACCGACTAGGCACGATACGGGCCCACAAGTCACCCAGGCGCAAGGTGATCCGATCGATGCGATCTTCCAAATCGCGTTGCTCGCTGATCTCCCTGGCCAGATCGTTCATGCGGCGCGACAGATCGTTGGACAGGAAGGTGAGGCGTGCCAAGGTCCGATCCGGCACGCCAACCCCGTTCAGGGGGATCAGAAGGTCGTCGAGCCGCGCCGCGTGCCGGTCGATCTCCGCGTTCAAGGCATGGGCCGCCAACCGGTTCGGCGCGACCAGGATATCGGTGGCGATTGCCGCCAACTCGTCACTGGCTTCCAGGAACCGGGCACTGGCGATCAATCCCGGAATGGCGGCTTCGGAGACCTGCCGGAAATCACGGCTGAACTGGCCGGTGGCCCAGGTGCCGAGACCGACGACCAAAGCCAGCGCCAGGATCACCAGACCGACGCACGCCAAGATCTTCCCCGAAATTCCGAACACCGTCGGTGTCTGCACCGTCTGCACCACGTGTTCGTACCCCGGCTGACCAGTGGAGAGATCGACCTGTTTGATGCCATGAACGTCGGGCGGCGTTCAAGGCAACCAGGAGGCGTCATCGGCCCAATACACGTCGTCCATTGGCGAAGCCAGCCCCCAGAAGCTGCCGCCGATGCCTCGGAGAGCCCGATGGTGGACGATGGGGAACGGGAGCATGATCAGCGGATAGACCGGGACATCGGCCATGATCCGACGCTGCAGCTCTAGATAGAGGCGTTTGCGTTCCTGAAAATCCAAGGCGCGAGTCGCAGCGTGCATGATCGCATCGACGGCCGGATTCTCGTATCCCTGGGTATTCGACCAGATCACGCCTTTCCGGATGTTGGTGCTGTCGTAGGTTCGATGCACACCGATCATCGGATCGCCCCAGTTGAAGACGAAATCGATGGTCAGATCGAAGTCCCAGTTGGCGACGTGACGGGCCCAACGCTCGAACGATTGCGTGTTGATCACCCTGACGCGGATGCCAAGTTTCCGACCCAAGTCTCGAGCCAGATACGTGGCAATCTCCCGAAACAGATAACCGCCGCCGGAAGGCAGAAACGAGATGGTGGTGGCGAAGCGCTCCCCATCGGCGTTGCGCACAAGTCCGGCCTGGTCAAGCAGCCCGTTGGCACGGTCCACGTCCACATCGTAATGCTCGACGTCGTCGCTGTAGAATGGGCTGCCCGGCGCGATGGGGCCCGTGGCGATCGCACCGCGCCGCTTGGTGATGACTTCGTGAACGATACGCCGGTCGATGGCGTGGGCGATGGCTCGGCGTACCCGGACATCGTCCCATGGTGGCCGGCGCAGGTTGAATGCCACCCAGACGAGAGGACCGATGGCAGCGTTGCCGTCTGTCGAGACCACCAGGTGCTCGACCGGTTCGATAATGGAAAAGTCGAGTTCGTCGCCGAACGAGCCAATGTGTAGCTCGCCGAATTCCAAGGGGATGGCCAAGCGGCTGTTGTGGGTGTGGGCGACAAAGGTCAAACCGTCCAGATAGGGCCGCCCGGGTAGGAAAAACCGGTCATTGCGCTCGAGGTCTATTTCGATTTCGTCCCGCGAGCGGCTGCGGATGGCGACGAACTGAAACGGTCCGGATCCGACGGGTCGCCAGTTGGCCGGGTGATTTGTGATGTCGCGGCCATCCCCATAGATATGTTCCGGGATGATCGGCATGAACGGCGGCGTCATCATGGTCGGCAGGGCAGCCACCGGGTGGCGCAGCCGGATGACAGCGGTGTGGTCGTCCGGTGTGTCGACGCGCTGCACCGCGTCCAACATCGTCCGGAACGGATGGTAACGTTGGATGACGGAAATCGAAAAACGGACGTCGCGGGATGTGATGGGGACGCCATCGTGGAAGACCGCGTTGCGCGCAAGCGCGAGCGTCACGCTCCGGCCATCTTCGGACATGTGCCACCGTCGGGCCAGATAGGGCTGTGGGGTTCCGGTCTTGTCGAAGCGAAGCGGGCTGGCAAACAACTTGGTTCCTAGCGCCATGTGCGACCCACCGGAACTGATCGCATGGTTGAGGCCGAGCGTCAGCAGATTGGCGATGCCGATGGCGACGCGCCCGCCGACGATAGGCTCTCCCGCCGCGGCCGGGACACCGACGGACAAGCCAAGGCAGCCCCATACCCCGAGGCAGAGCAGAATGCCGCGCAAGCTGCTCATTTCAGACACTCCTGTGACGATACGCAGAGGGGTAATACCCATGGCCCGCATTGACGACACGGTCGGTTTCGGCGCTCCGAAACAGGGCGGCCCGAGGATCGGTCATTGTTTCGGGCCGTTGGTATAACCTGGATGTCTCACGTCAACGGACCGATCGTCACAACATCTGGAACCAAGTTGCGGTCGTACCGGACTAGGGCCGAAGACCTTCTGCGGATTTACAGTACACGATCCTGAAGTGAATCGGCCTCTCAATTGCTTTATTGAGGAAATGACCAGATCGAGCCAAGGGTCATTGTTGCCCGGGCCTTCCCCGGCCCCAATAGACGGTATCCAAGGGCGCATAGAGACCCCAAACGCTATCGAACACCCCTTTGAGCGACCGTTCATAGACGATAGCATAGGGCACCATGATCAGCGGATAGATCGGCACATCTTGCATGATGGTTCTCTGAAACTCACGATAGAGTTCCGACCGCTCGTGAAACGCCAAGGTTTGACCGGCCAAACTCATGAGGCTGTCGACAATCGGATTCCGATAGCCTTGCGTATTCGACCAGATGACCCCTTTCCTGATGTTGGTGCTGTCGTAAGTCCGATGCACCCCGATCATCGGGTCACCCCAATTAAACACCAGATCGATGGTGAGATCGAAGTCCCAGTTGGCGATGCGTTGGGCCCAGGTCTTGAATGACTGCGTGTGGATGAGCTGCACCTGTATACCGATTTTGCGCGCCAGATCCTGACTCAAGTACTCGGCGATTTCTTGGAACAGGTAACCGCCGCCCGCATGCACGTAGGACAGGGTCATAGCGAACCGCACGCCCGTTTCGTCGCGGGGCAGCCCAGCCGCATCGAGGAGCGCGTTGGCGCGCGCCACGTCGACGTCGTAGCGTTCGACATCATTGGTATAGAAGGGACTGCCCGGTGCGATTGGACCGGTGGCGATCGCGCCCCGGTGCCGAGTGATGACGTCGTGAATGATCGTGCGGTCGATGGCATAGGCGAACGCCCGGCGTACCCGAACATCGTCCAGCGGGGGGCGGCGTAGATTGAACGCGAGCCACACCAAAGGGCCGAGCGCTTCGTTGCCGCGAGTCGACACCGCCAAGTGCTCGACCGCTTCAATGGTCGCAAAGTCGGTTTCATCGGCAAAAGATCCGATTTGGATTTCTCCGTACTCCAATGGAATCATCATCCGACTGTTGTCGCCGTAGGCGACGACTGTCAGAGTATCCAGATAAGGGCGCCCTTCTATGAAGAAAGCATCATGCCGGCGCAGATTGATCTCGACTTCGTCATCGGATCGCTGTCGAAGGGAGACAAAGCGAAACGGTCCGGATCCGACCGGCTGCCAGTTCGCCGGGTGATTGCTTATGTTCTGCCCATCACCGTAGACATGCTCCGGGATGATCGGAAGGAATGGCGGCGTCATCATGGTCAACATGGCCGCGACCGGTCGGCTGAACCGAATGATGGCGGTATGGTCATCGGGCGTATCGACCCGTTCGACAGCCTCGAACATGATCCCGAACGGATGATGCTGACGGATCACTGCGATGGAAAACCGAACATCACGCGCGGTGATCGGAACACCATCGTGGAACACGGCGTTCCGAGCCAAGGACAGCGTAAGGCTGAGACCATCGTCGGAAAGCTGCCAGTGCCGGGCCAAATATGGCTCCAATGTCCACGTCTGGTCATACCGCAGGGGGCTGGCGAATAGCTTGGTACCGAGTCTGATGGTTCCGGTTCCGGAATTGACGGCATGGTTCATGCCGAGAGCGAGCAGGTTGGGAATTCCGACGGCGAGGTGACCGCCCATGACCGGGACTTCCTTACCCTGCGCTCGTGTGTTCATCGGTACCAGGACTGTGGCGAGCAAACCCGCGGCGGCAAGGCAAAGGCGCAGCGTCGTCATGGCACCTCCTGTCCGGTACGGCTGCAACCACGGATGAGCCGGATTGCGGCTGGCCAGAATCTCGGCACAGCCCATGCGGGACCATGCCATACCTGCGTCACAGAGCGAAGTCCGTATCGGTGTGGGGTTGCCGGTGGGCACCGAAAACAGTCAGCCGCTTTTGAACCGAACCGGGAACAACTCGCCGATCTGCGGCCGGGGGGGATCAACGACAGTTTCCGGATTTCCTTCCGTTATGGGAACTCCCAAAGAGAATATCAGGTCCTCCGGAAACACCCTGGTCGAAGCCAAGGGATCAGCCTCGACTGACTCTGCGGACCGATCGCAAGATGCCTTGCAAGTCCGTGGAATCCGGCGCATGGTTCGGGTGTTCAATCCAAAGATTGAGTCTCCTTGGCCTTGTTGAAGCCGGGGAGCCAGAATTTAAATTCGGATTGAGGGCCCGCGTCCAAGGTCCTTCGGGACCTTGGCCTCATTAAAGCGCCTCATTGACGGCAGCTTTTATGGAGCATCAAATGATGAGAGTTCGTGTTCTGGATGTTGAGGATTGGCTCCATCCTGATGAAGTGGTCGCAACAGTGGACACTGAAGACGGCGCGGAGCAAGTCGTCTTGTCCAGAAGCTCAATAGAGCGAGACTCGATTTTGGTCGGGTATCCTGTTGGTCAGCGGAACGGAAGCAGCCTGTTGGTTGAGCTTCCGCGAGAAACCCTTACAGGCGCGTGGCGCGTTTGGGTCAAGAAGGATAACTTAGTGCCGGCCTGACAATGATACTGACGGATCGTGAGATCAAGATTGCTGTTGAGCGCGGGGCGATCACAATCACCCCCGTGCCAACCGAAAAGGCTTATAGTTCCACAAGCGTCGACTTGACTCTTGGCTCGCGTGTCACGTCTTTTCCGCTTCCAAATCCGGGTCTCAATACGGTGATCAATCCGAGTCAAACGGGATACAGCTACCGAGAGGTGATTAAGCAGATATCGAAAATCGAGGAAATCGACAAAGCTGGTTACCCTTTGGAGCCCGGCAAGTTGGTTCTGGGATGGACAGAGGAGAGAGTGGGGTTGCCCGTACTACAGAGAATCGCAGCGCGTGTAGAGGGGAAGAGTTCGCTTGCGAGAATTGGCCTTGGAGTTCATATAACGGCACCCACTATTCATGCTGGATTTGAGGGATCGATCCAACTCGAAATGGTCAACCACGGACCATACCCGATTTTGCTGAAGCCTGGTCTTCGAGTCTGCCAGCTCGTTTTCGAACAGACACTTGGCACGCCAGAACGGGGCTATCAGGGACAATTTGTGGACCAAAGCGCGTAGGTTTGCAACCGACCCGCTTCTCGGCACAGCGCATCCCGGCCCATACCCTCCCCGCCTCCCAGAGCGAAGTCGGAATCCGCGTGGAGGGGTCGTCCACGATGTGTTCCGCCAGCGCCTCCGTCGACATCATTTGCCCAGCTTATGGGGAAGCGTCGTTCGACGTAACAGTTGGGCCCCCCAACCGATTTTTGGCACTCAACGGTCTGGAGGCCAGCCGGGTGGCGGGTTGGCAGGCCGGGTCAACGTATGCAACGGCGCTCCCGGGGTGGGCACCTTCCGCCCGCGGCTCCATCAATGTCACGGTTTGGAGCGCCGACGCACCGGTACAGCGTTACCCCTGAACACGTCACCAAGTCGGGCCCTTGGCACCGTACCAAACAGCCACGTTCTCAGTACGGCAGATCCCAGCGGATCAGGTCGGCGGCGGTGGCGCTGCCCATCAGCTTGGGAACATCGGCTTTGCCGACCCGCACCAGGGACACGTGGTCGCCGCCTTCGAAGTAGATCGCATCCTCGTGCAACAGGCTCTCATCCCAGATGGTGTGAAAACCGTAAGCGGTGGTGACAGCCGGCACGGCGCCGGTCTCGCAATCCGCGAACAATGGGGCCAGCTCATGTTCCGCGACCATGTGCAGATGGGGCCGACCGACGGCATCGCGGATGTCGCCCAATCGGATACGGTACAAACCCGGCACAACCGCGACAACAAAGCCCTCCTCGTCTTTGAGTACGATCGCCTTTGCGATCTTTCGGCTCGGCACGGCCGCCGCCACCGCCGTATCGAGACTGTCGGTGCTATGGCGGTGGTTCACCACGGTGAAAGGCACTGCGTTGTTGGTGAGGTACCCGAGGACAGTCGGAGCTACGGTCATGGCACACTCCGTTGTTTGACGAGGGCGGACGACAAACGCGTTTCGCCGACAGTCTGCGTCGACGCCGCCGAATTGCCGGAACCCCTTCGGTCCGGGACCAATCGACGCCGCGACACGGCGCGCAGACCAGAGACCGACACGCCCGCCGTCCCAACCATACAACCCGACGTGGTGTGGCGAGGGGTGTCGACCAAGAGGCAGACGACGCGGCGCATGGCCGGCTCGCTTTTTCGCTGGCACGGCAATGCGTTGCCGGTTTCGTAACACCCTTCGGCTGCACGCATTTCGCAGGAGCGCCCGATCAGCCGAACACGTCATCCAGCGTGCGGGCGTCGAGGATGCGGTCGGTCCAGCGCATCAACTCGTCCAACGATGCGCTCCGGACCCGGTCGAGCGTCTCGGGCGAAAGCGCTCCGAACCGGCCACGAAGCTGTTGAAGCGGCACTGTGTCCTGCTTGGCCTTCGCAGGGCCGCCGGAATGCTGGCAACCATAACATCTCTGCATACCCCACGAACATCGCCTGATTTGACAGCGAAGATGCCGCGACGCATGGTGACGGGATGGGTGGCCACGGCCACGGCGACCAGGGGTAGATGACGGCGTATGGTGCAGGCGGATGTGGTGGTGATCGGGGGCGGCATCATTGGCTCGGCGATCGCCTACGGCTTACGGTCGCTGGGATGCGATGTGGTCCTGCTGGACGAAGGCGACGTGGCCCTGCGCGCGGCGCGCGGGAATTTCGGCCTGGTCTGGGTGCAGGGCAAGGGGCTGGGCATGCGCCGCTATGCCGAGTGGGCCCGGCAGTCCGCCGACCTGTGGCCGGCGTTCGCCGACGAGTTGCACGCCCGCAGCGGCATCGATGTCGCCTACCGCAAGGACGGCGGACTGATGCTGTGCCTGGGCGAGGACGAACTGAACCGGCGCCGCTGGGAGCTGGCACAGTTGACTCACCAAGCCGGTCCGGATGGCTATGACTGCACCCTGCTCGACCGCCAGCAGGTGCAGGAGCTGATCCCCGATGCGCCCTTGGGCGACGAGGTCTCCGGCGGCTCCTATTCGCCGCATGATGGTGATTGCAACCCCCTGCGCCTGCTCAACGCCGTCCATCATGCCTTCCGTGCCGTCGGCGGACAGTACCGTCCGGACCACCGGGCGGAAACCATCACCCGGGAGGACGATGGGTTCACCGTGACGGCGAACCGGACCGTCTTCCGGGCGGCCAAGCTCGTGCTGGCCGCCGGCCACGGCATCACGCATCTGGCCCCCCAGATCGGCCTGCAGGTGCCGATCCATCCGGAGCGCGGCCAGGTGCTGGTCACCGAACGGGTCCGACCGTTCCTGCGCCTGCCGATCAACGGCATCCGGCAGACCGACGAGGGCACCATCATGCTCGGTTCCTCGGCCGAGGACGTCGGCTTCGACGAGCGGACCACCGCGGACACCATGCGGCACATTGCCGACCGCAACCTGCGCGCCCTTCCATGCTTGCGGCATCTGCGTCTGAACCGGGTGTGGGGCGCGTTGCGGGTGCTGACGCCGGACGACTTCCCGGTTTATGAACAGTCGGTGAGCCATCCCGGGGCTTATGTCGCCACATCGCACAGCGGCGTATCGCTCGCCGCCATCCATGCCGGCCCCGTTGCCCGCTGGATCGCCGACGGCGAGGAACCCTCGGAATTCAACCAATTCAGCACGAAGAGATTCCATGTTTCGGGCACGGCATGACACACCCCCGGAGGACGGCGTCACGGTCACCATCGACGGCCATGACGTGACCGTGCCTCCCGACACCAGCGTTGCCGCCGCCGCCTTGCTGGCCGGCCTCGATCATGTGCGCACCACCCCGGTGAGCGGCACGCCGCGCGCGCCTTATTGCATGATGGGCATTTGCTTCGATTGCCTGATGGAAATCGACGGCGTGCCCAACCGCCAGGCCTGTTTGGAAATCGTGCGACCGGGTATGACCGTGCGCCGGCAGGACGGCGCCCGCAGCCTTGGAGCCGCGCCATGAAGACGGAGTGGGATGTCGTCGTCATCGGCGCCGGCCCGGCCGGCCTGACCGCCGCCACCGAAGCCGCCGGCCTGGGCCTCGACACGCTGGTGGTGGACGAACAGCCGGCACCCGGCGGACAGATCTACCGCAGTGTGGAAGCCGTGCACACCCGGCGGACCAAGGATGCCGCCCTGTTGGGCCCCGACTACGGCCACGGCCTGGACCTGGTGCGCCGGTTCCGGGACGCCAATATCCCTTATTGGCCCGAAACCGGTGTCTGGCAGGTCACCGAGGACGGCGAGCTCGGCATCACGCGCGCCGGTGAAGCGGGCTTGCTCAAAGCCCGGCGCATCATCGCCGCCGCCGGCGCGCAGGAACGGCCGGTGCCGATCCCGGGGTGGACCCTGCCGGGCGTCATGGGCGCCGGCGGCGCACAGGTCTTGTTCAAGTCCGCCGGGATGATCCCGAGGGGGCGCACGGTGATCGCCGGAACCGGACCGCTGGTGCTCCTGGTCGCCGGCCAATTGAGCGATGCCGGCGCCGAGATCGCGGCCGTGCTCGACACGGTCACCCAGGCCGACTATCACATGGCCGCCGGTCATCTGTTTTCGGCCCTGAAGGCGTCGGACTATGTGCTCAAGGGCCTGGCCATGATGGTCAAGCTGCGCCGCCGCGGCATCCCGGTCCATGCTGGCGTGCGGGCGGTGTCGGTCACCGGCTCGGATCGTGCCGCGGGCGTCGCCTATACCGACCCGAAGGGCACCACGCACAGCCTGGCGGCGGACACCGTGCTGCTGCACGACGGCGTCGTACCGAGCACCCAACTGACCCGCCAGCTCGACTGCACCCATGGCTGGCACCACACACAACGCTACTGGTATCCGGTGACGGATGCCTGGGGTACCACCAGTTGCGAAACCCTGGCGGTTGCAGGGGATTGCGCCGGCATCACCGGTGCCAAGGCAGCGGAAGCCTCCGGGCGGCTCGCGGCCCTGGACACCGCGACCCGGCTGGGCCGGCTCAGTGCCGTCAACCGCGAGCGTCGCGCCATGGCCCTGCTGGCGTTTCAGCGTCGACACACGGCGGTGCGTCCGCTGCTCGACCAGCTTTATCAACCGCGCCTCAGCTTGCCGGCCGGCACGCCGGACGACACCATCCTGTGCCGGTGCGAGGAGGTCACCGCCGGCGCCATCCGCGCCGCGGTTGCCGACGGTTGCCTGGGACCGAACCAGCTCAAGGCGTTCACCCGCTGCGGCATGGGGCCGTGCCAGGGCCGCATGTGCGGCCTTTCGGTGGCCGAGTTGATCGCGGCGGAACGGCGCGTGCCGGTGATGCAGGTCGGGTATTACCGCATCCGGCCGCCGATCAAGCCGGTCACCCTGGGCGCGTTGGCGGCCATGGCGCCGACGGCGCCGGCACCCCCCGACCCGCTGGACACGTGACGCATGGCTGTGTCGCACGACGTCATCGTCATCGGCGCCGGCCTGCAGGGCTGTTCCACCGCCGTGCATCTGGCCCGGCGCGGCGCCCGGGTCGTGGTGCTCGACCGGGTCTTTCCGGGGCGCCATGCGTCCGGCGTCAATGCCGGCGGCGTGCGCCGGCTCGGCCGGCATCCGGCGGAAATCCCGCTTTCGGTGGCATCGCTGGAGATCTGGGCGCGGCTGCCGGAGCTGGTCGGCCATGATGGCGGCTTTCGGGCAACCGGCCAGGTCAAGATCGCCGAATCCGATGCCGAGATGGCCAGGCTCGAGCAACGCGCCGCCATGGTCCGGGACATGGGCTTCGGCCACGAAGAACCGATCGGCCGCGATGAACTGCGCCGGGTCGTACCGACCGTCGCCCAACACTGTGTCGGTGGCCTGATCTCGCGCGCCGATGGTTTCGCCAGCCCGTATCACACCACCCACGCGTTCCACCGCAAGGCCGTGACCCTGGACGTGGAGATGGCGCTGGACGGCCCGGGTGCCACCGGCATCGACCGGGTCGGTGAGCATTGGCAGGTCGCTTCCGGCCCGCACCGCTTCACCGCGCCGACGCTGGTGAACACGGCCGGGGCCTGGGGCGCCGGCATCGCCAAACGATTCTTCGACGAAGACGTGCCGTTGGAAATCGAAGCGCCGATGATGATGGTGACGGCACCGGTGCCGCATTTCCTCGATCCGGTCGTGGGGCTGGCGGCGCGCAAGCTGTCGTTCAAGCAAATGCCCAACGGAACGCTTGTGATCGGCGGCGGCCACCGTGGCACGCCGGACCCGGACCGCCAGACGACCCGCCTCGATTTCAACAAATACGGCATCAGCGCGGAGACCGTGCTCGCCGTCTTCCCGCATCTGGCGCAGGTGCCCGTCAACCGGTGCTGGGCCGGTATCGAAGGCGTCACGCCGGACGACATCCCGGTGATTTCCGAGAGTGCCGTGCACCCGGGCGTGTTCCATGCCTTCGGGTTCTGCGGCCACGGCTTCCAGCTCGGCCCCGTGGTCGGCCGCATCCTGTCCGAACTCATTCTCGACGGCGGCACCAACCTGCCGATCCATCCGTTCCGCATCGACCGGTTTGCCATAGCCCCAGGGTCACCGGTCGCGCCGGCGTCGGCGACATGACGCCAAGTCGACAATAACGAGAGACAACGCAAAGGAGGACGTCGATATGACCTTGGGTCTCAAAGGGCTTCCCACTCCCCTGCTGTTTGCCATGGCCCTGTTGGCCGTCCTCGGCCGGCCGGCCGTCGCCCAGGTCGAATGGGTGTTCGGTGGCATCAACCCGCCGGATGCGCCGGTCACCGTCGCCTCGGAGCAGTTCGCCGCCTGGGTCACCGAGCGCACCGAAGGCCGGGTGGTGATCCGCTACTTCGGTGGCAGCCAGCTCGGCAGCGGGCCGGAACAGATCGAGGCCATGAGCGCCGGCGCGCAGCAAGGCTATATCTCCGCCGGCTCCAACGCCTCCAAGTTGGTCAAGGAATTCGGCGTCGTCGACACCGCCTTCCTGTTCCACGACCAGGCCCATTTCCTGGCGTTCCAGGACTCCGACATGGCGGCGGAATTGCAACAACGTCTGATCGACGAATACGGCGTGCGCGTTCTGGCCACCAATTGGTTCCGTCTGCCGCGCGCCTTCGTCACCAGGGACGGCTTCGTGACCGGGCCGGAGGACATCGCCGGCAAACGCGCACGCTCTCCCAATCTGCCCATGTATTACAAATCATGGGAATTGATCGGCACCATTCCCGTCAAAACCGCCTACAGCGAAGCCTATCTGGCCATCAGCCAGGGTCTCGTCGACATGACCGAGTCCGCCGGAGAGCAGATCTATACGTCCAAGTATTACGAGCTTCTGCCCTATGTGACCGAAGCGGAGATGATGTATCCGCAGAACTCGGTCTATGTCGCCGAAGACGCCTGGCAGGCGATCGGTGAAGACGATCGGCAGATCATCCGCGAGGCGGCATTCGAGGCCGGTGAATTCTTCACCCAATTGGTGATGGATCGGGTCGGCCCGTGGCGTGCGGAAATGGAAGCCGCCGGCACGCAGTTCGCCCCGCTGTCCGACGAGGCCCGCGCCGAATTCCGCGCCATGGTGGCCGCACGCGTGCCGGAACTGGTCGCCGACGGCCTCATGCCGGAGGGATGGTGGGACCGCATCCAGGCCCTGCGGGAATAGGCCGGCATGCGGCTGGCCCCTTCCGCCACCAGGGATGAACGCGTGGCAATGGCGCGGTCAGGCCGGTTGAAAAGTATCGCCAAATCAACGCGCTACCAATAGTCGGTTGGGGCACGGCGCGCACGGACCTCGGATTTCCAGGACAAGCGCAGAGGCGCCGTGCCCCAACATCTGGCGTTTCCGCTGGTTGATAGGCCTGATGTTGTGGCGATCTGCCCCGAAGCCCTCGATATCCGGGAGACCGTGCCGGCAGATCGCCACAACCTACGGAAATGCGAGAGAGAGATGTGTGAATGCCGTAGCCGAGAGGGGGGCCGCGAAGCGGTCGCGGGAGGGAGCATCGCTCAGGCCGGGACACCCTACCCCCCCTGTCCCCGAGGGAGAGGGGCTTCAGCCGGTCGCTAGCGCCAGGCGCAAGTTTTTGAAATATAAAACAAGTATCGTCGGCCTAGTGCCCCCTTCCCCATCCGCCGAACCGCCGCACGGGCGCGGAGCCTGGATCGAGAGGACGTCCGACATGGTCACCCTGTTGTCCCGGACCTGCAATCTTCTGGCAAGGGGGCTGCTTGGTCTCTGTGTCTTGCTCTTGCTGACCATCCTGCTGGCTTTGTCGGCGCAGATCGTCAGCCGCTACGTGTTCAACGCGCCGTTGCTGCACACCGATGAGGTGGCGCAGACGGCCCTGGTTTGGCTCACCTTTCTGGGCGCCGCGCTGATCTACCGGGAAAAGCGGCACATCGAAGTGGATCTGGTCGTCGCCTTGTTGCCCGGCCGGGTGGCCGCCGGCATCGCGGTGGTTCTGGAGTTGGCGGTGGCCGCCACCCTGTTGCTGGTGTGCAGCCACATGGCGGAGATCGCGCCGCGCATGCTGCGCATTTCCTACGGTACGCTGCCGAGCATACCGCTCTTGTCCAAGTTTGCCCTGATCTACGTCCCGCTCTTGATCGGTGCCATCGCCACCATCCTATTCGCCCTCACCGCCGTGGCCGAACGCCTCACGGGTTCGCCGTCCGGCCAGGCCGATCCCCACGACGAGCTGCCGATGGTGGACGCATGAGCACGGCTGTCTTCCTTGGTCTGTTCTTCACGTTGCTGCTGCTGCGGTGTCCGATCGCCTATGCCATGCTGGTGGCCTCGGCGATCTACCTGACCACGACGCCGTTGCCCGAGCTGCAACTCACGCTCAAGACCGCCAACGGGGTCGACAAATTCACCTTGTTGGCCGTGCCCATGTTCCTGCTCGCCGGCAACCTGATGAACAGCATGGGCGTCACCCAGCGCATTTTCCGCTTTGCCGGTGTTCTGGTGCGCCACATCCCGGGCGGCTTGGGGCACGTGAATGTGGTTGCCTCGGTCATCTTCGCCGGCATGTCCGGCTCGGCGGTGGCCGATGCCGGTGGGCTCGGTGCGGTGGAAATCCGCGCCATGCGCGAGGCCCGCTATTCCGATCGGCTGAGTGCGGCCATCACCGCGGCCTCGGCCACCATCGGGCCGGTCATCCCGCCGTCCATCACCATGGTGATCTTCGCCTATCTGGCCGACGAGTCGGTGGGCCGGCTGTTTCTGGCCGGCGCCGTACCCGGCCTGATCATGGCGCTGTCGCTCATGGTGATCATCTATCTGATCGCCAAGACCGGACGCGAAACCCTGCCGCCCCTGCCCCGCGCCGGCCTGCGCGAGACCTGGGAGGCGTTCCGAGGCGCCGTCCTGCCCATGCTGGCGCCGGTGATCCTGATCGCCGGCATCCTGGGTGGCGTGTTCACGCCCACGGAAGCCAGCGTCGTCGTCGTGCTCTACGTATTGGCGATCGGCGTGGTGACGCTGAATTTCGATGCCCGCCAGATTGGCCGGGCCCTACTGCAGACCGTGCGCACCACCGCGGCCACCCAGTTCATCATTGCGGTCAGCGCCATCTTCGGCTGGATCATCACCATCGAACAGGTGCCCATGCAGGTGGTCTCGGTCTTGGCCGCCAACATCGGCAGCCAGACCGAGGCGCTGCTGTTCATCGTTCTGATCCTTCTGATCGTCGGCATGTTCATGGAGGTGATCGCCGCGCTGATCCTGCTGACGCCGACGCTGCTCATGATTGCCAGTGCGTTTGCCATCGACCCCGTGCACCTGGGGGTCGTGACCGTGGTCACCATGATGATCGGCACCATCACGCCCCCCGTTGGCCTTGTGTTGTACACCGTCATGGCGGTGGCGCGGATCCCCATGCAACGCCTGGTCATGGGGCTGTTGCCGTTTTACGCCGCCTTGTTGATTGCGGCGCTGATCGTTGCCCTGGTGCCGCAGACGGCGCTTTGGCTGCCCACGCTCTTGATGGGTTGATGGAGGCCGCCCCCATGGTCCGCATCGGGATCGACGTCGGTGGGACGTTCACCGACTTTACCGTCTTGAACCAGGAAACCGGTGCGCTCGGTTTCTTCAAGGTGCCGTCGACGCCGGCGGATCCGTCCGCCGCGATCGAAACCGGCCTGCGGCAGATCCTCGCCGACGGCGCGGTGCGCCCGGAACATATCGGCTTCTTGGGCCACGGCACGACCTTGGCCACCAATATGATCATCGAGCGCCGCGGGGCCCCCACGGCGTTTCTCACCACCAAAGGCTTCCGCGACGTGCTCGAGATCGGCCGGCAGACCCGTCCGCATCTTTACGACTACAACCGGGTGAAGCCGCCGCCGCTGGTGCCGCGGGCCCTGCGCTTCGAGGTGCGCGGGCGGCTCGATGTCGAGGGCCAGGAACTGCACGCCCTGGCGGAGGACGACGTGCGCACCGCCTGTGCCGCCCTGCGCGGCCAGGACATCGCCGCGGTGGCCATCGGTTTCGTGCACGCCTATGCCGACCCTGCGCACGAGCAGCGTGCGGCGAGCCTGGTGCGGCAGGCCCTGCCCCATGCCTTCGTGACCCTGTCCAGCGAGGTGCTGCCCGAGTTCCGGGAATACGAACGTTTCTCGACGACGGTGATGAACGCCACGCTCGGCCCGCCCATGGCGGCCTATCTGGACCGGCTGCTGACACGGGTCCAGGACCTGGCGATCCGGGCACCGCTGTACACGATCCACTCCAACGGTGGCCTGATGTCGGTCGGCACGGTGCGCCGGCACCCGGTGCGCACCTGCCTGTCGGGTCCGTCCGCCGGTGTCACCGGGGCGGCACAGATCGCCCGGCGCCTCGGTTACCCGGATGCGGTCACCTTCGACGTCGGCGGCACGTCGACCGACGTGTCGGTGATTACCGACGGCACCCCCGCCTTCACGGCCGCGCGCACGGTGGCCGACTATCCGGTGAAGACGCCGATGGTCGACATTCACGTGATTGGCGCCGGCGGCGGCTCGATCGCCTGGATCGATGCGGCCGGGGCGCTCAAGGTCGGCCCGCACAGCGCCGGTGCCAGCCCCGGCCCGGTGGTCTATGGTCGCGGCGGCACGGCTCCGACTTTGACCGACGCCAATGTGGTTCTGGGCCGGCTCAATCCGGTGGCGCTCCTGAAGGGTGCCCTGCCCTTGGATGCCACTGCCGGCCGAGCGGCGATCGCGGGGGACATCGCCGGTCCGACCGGTCTCAGCCCCGAGGTGGCGGCGCATGGCATGGTGCGCGTGGCCGTCGCCAACATGGGCCGTGCCATCCGTTCGGTTTCGACGGAGCGTGGCCACGACCTGCGCGGCTTTGCCCTCGTCGCCTTTGGCGGTGCCGGACCGCTGCACGCCGCTCAGGTGGCGCGGGAATGCGGCATCCCGACCATCCTCGTGCCGCGCGCACCGGGCACATTGTGCGCGCGTGGGGCGCTCATGTCGGACATCTCGCTCGACTTCGTCGCGACCGGCTTGACCGACGCCACGACCGAGACCTGGCGTGCCACCCAGGCCCGGTTCGCTGCCATGCGCCGAGAGGCCGAAGACTGGCTGGCGGGTGAAGCGGTGCCGGTCGACCAACGCGGTGCACAGACAATGGTCGACCTGCGTTTCCATGGCCAGAACCATGAACTGAGCGTGCCCGTGGCGGAGCCGGACAAGGTCGATCTGTCGGCTGTGCTCGAGGCGTTTCATGCCCTGCACCGGCAGGTCTACGGCTACACGTTGCCAGACCGCGGCGTTGAAATCGTCACATGCCGGCTCAAGGCAATCGGGCGTGTGCCGCGACCGTCGGAACCACCGGTTGGCGCCGAGACCCCGGTGCATGCCGCCCGGACCGGCGAGCGGCCGGTCTGGTTCGATGATGCCGAGGGCTGGACCGACACCCCGGTCTTCGATCGCGAGCGCTTGCCGGCTGGGGCGGACCTGTCCGGTCCGGCCGTGCTGGAGGAGATGAGCGCGACCACGCTCGTCCTGCCCGGGCAGCGCTTGCAGGTCGAGCCGACCGGCACGTTGATCATCACCGAAACCGGCCTGGGGCGCTGAGCCATGACCGAGACTCCGCTTGCCGACCCGATCGGGCTCGAAGTGTTTTCCAACCGTCTGCTCACCATCACCGAGGACATGGGCAACACGCTGGTGCGCTCGTCCTTCTCCTCGAACATCAAGGAGCGGCGGGATTGCTCGGTGGCGCTGTTCGATGCCGGTGGCCGGCTGGTCGCCCAGGCATCGCACATCCCGCTCCACCTCGGCTCGCTGCTGGGCGGCGTGCAAGCGGTGCTGGCAGAGGTGGGATTGGATGGTTTGCATGACGGCGATGCCTTCATCTGCAACGACCCCTATCTGGCCGGCGGCACCCATCTGCCCGACATCGCCATCGTCACGCCGGTGTTCTGCGACGGCGTGCCGTCGTTCTTCACCGCCAACATCGGCCACCATTCGGATGTGGGCGGCGTGGTGCCGGGCTCGATCTCCGGCCAATCGACGTCGGTGTTCGAGGAAGGGATCAGGATCCCGCTGACCCGGATCAAGGCGGCAGGAGAGATCAACCAAGGGTTGTTGCGCCTGATCGCCCACAACTCCCGCGATCCGGTGGAACGCGACTTGGATTTGCGCGTCCAGATCGCCACCAACGACCAAGGGGCAGCCATGGTGCGCGACTTGGTGCAGCGTCTCGGAGCCGATGCGGTCGCCTCGTCCATCGACGACCTGCTTGCCTACACCCGCCGCCGTCTGCAGACACGCATCGCCGCCGTCCCGGACGGTCGCGCAAGCCACACGGCCTGGCTCGACGACGATGGCCGGGGCGGCGAACCGGTGCCGATCGTTGCCACGGTGCGGATTGCCGGCAACCACCTCGGTCTCGATTTCACCGGCACCGGTCCGGAAGCGCGCGGCGCCATGAACGTGCCTGAGAGCGCCCTGCGGGCGACGGCCTACTACGCCGTCAAGACGGTGTTCGATCCCGACCTGCCGCCGAACAGCGGCTTGTTCGACGCCGTGACCATCACGGCGCCGGACGGCTGCCTGGTCAACCCGCGCCACCCGGCCGCCGTGGGCGCGCGCTCGATCACCTGCAACAAGGTGGCCCGCGCCATCCTGGGGGCGTTTGCCGACCTGTTGCCGGCCGACCAGGCCTTGTCCGCCGGGCAGGACATCGTGCCGGTGATCGTGTTCTCAGGTCAACGGCGCAAGCACGACGGCCCGTTCGTCTATCTGGAGTCCCTAGGCGGCGGCGGCCCGGCAACGGCCACCGAAGACGGCATGGATGCCATCCATGTGCACATGACCAACTCCTCCAATCTACCGGTCGAGGCGCTGGAATACGAGTATCCGCTGTTGGTCGAAGAATACGCCTTGGTGGCGGACTCCGGCGGCGCCGGCACGCATCGGGGCGGCCTTGGCCTGGCGCGGGAGATTCGCGCCCGGACCGATGGGGTGGTGTTCTCGGCCCGATCCGACGGCCATGTCCGCCCGGCCCCCGGCGCCCGCGGCGGCCAGCCCGGACGAATGGCCCGGCTGATCCGCAACCCGGGCACCGATCAGGCGGAAGACCTGTCTTCCAAGACCGCCGGCCTCCATCTGTTGGCCGGTGAGCGCATCCGCATTGAAACACCGGGCGGCGGTGGGTTGGGCCCACCGGAACACCGCGACGCCGCTGCCCTCGCCCGCGACATTGCCGACGGGAAAGTCAGCACGGCCGAAGGCTGACCGACGGGTTTACCGGCTTTATCCAGTGGCGATCTGCTCCGAAGCCCCCGATACCGGGAGACCGTGGCGGCCGATCGCCACACCCTGCGGAAATGCAGCACAAAGCTGTGTGAATCCCGTGGCCCCAAGGGAGAGGGAATGGGGCGAGGGTGGTTCGGCCTGAACGAACGGGTATGTCATCCACCCAGCGGGACCACCCTCACCGGGCATCGACGCGGTTGTCTCTCCCGCTTTGGGACCGGCACGGTTGTTGTGAGCTTTGGCTATGACTGATGCGGCTGCCGTCTGCCGGACACGGCTTCGGGCGAGAATTGCCGCACGAAGGCAACCAGATCGTCGTAACTCGTGTGCTTCGGTCGGATCATCAGCGTCTCGCCATGCCGCGAAATTTCGACCTCGGCATCATCCTGGCCATACGCGATGGTCGCCGGGATGCGCACCACCTGGCCTTGGTTATCATGGAACAATCTGGTCGGGATCGGTCCTCGGTCAGCATCATGGGGTCCGACGAGCGATCGTTCGATCATGATGACCTCCTTGGGGCCTCCGCTGCCCCGGCGTCCGGAACCGACCGGCCTATGTCACGCGCGGATCGTGCCTTTTGGTCGGTCCTCTCAGCAAACCACTTCATGAGATATGGGTTTCACCACTTGGCCAGGGAAGCCGAGTGGCCAATTTGTGATGCCTTTAAGGCGCGATGGTCCTGTCAGGGTTAGTCGGTTTGGACGAGGCAATCATGCGGATACTGTCATGGCCATTTCCGGCCGACGCTCTGTTGACCGGCAACCTGTTGCTGGGGTGACGCGAACCATCGGGTTGACCGCACATTCCCAGGCAGCCAAAGGGTCACGTTGGAAAATAGAGACGACCCGGGCATCGAGACGATTAGCGGCAGCAAGGACGGACATTTGATCAAGAATGCGTTCCAATGGCACGGCAGGTCGATAGGGTCGTTCCTGCGCCAGGGCCTGAAATACGTCGGCCGCAGCAATGATGCGCATTTCAATAGAAAGTTGTTCCCCGGACAACCCCAGTGGGTAGCCGTCGCCACAGGGGGTTTCGTGGTGCGCGGCCGCCCAAGAAACAATCGGGTGATCGCCGAGCATGGTGCCAACCAATTGTTCGGTCATGGATGCATGGGTCTGCATGGTGCGCCACTCCACGGCGGTGAGTGCCGTCGGTTTGTCGAGAATGTCATCCGGAATGCCGAGCTTGCCGATATCATGCAGGAGGCCTGCCAAGGTAATGCCGTCACGTTGCCCGGTGCTTAGATTTAAGGCTTCTGCCAAATACTGACCCAACGCCGCGACACCGAGGGAGTGCTGGGCGGTGAAGGTACTCTTGGCATCGACGATACGCGCGAATAGGTGCGCAACGGGAAACAAGTCCCGTGCCGACATCGCGGTGTCAGGAATGTGGCTCAGCTCTTCATCGAGCCACGCTTGCAGTGGCTCTCGCGCCAGACCGGTCCAAAAGGTATCGTCCCGGGTTGCCAGCCGGAGAGCGTCAATATGGGCTGGGGCAAACAAGGTGCCGGCATGCCCTGACAAGATGGCCACCAGGCCTTCCGCCTCCTGAATCACTGGGCGTGCTCCGGTAACCGTGAGCAGCACGTCCAAGCGATCGGCCAGATAGATCAGATTGGCAGCCAAGCGAGTCCAGCCCGGCGCACAATCCTCCGGAGGGCCTTCATACCATGTCAGATGGTGGTGCCGGACGAGATCAGCATAGCGGGTCAGCATCGGAACACCCTGCAGGTAGGCGTTGCCAACGATGCAATGATCGTCCGGCTCAGTGCACTCGAAGGCGACCAGGTCGGTAAACCGATTGGCCGAGGAAACGCCGCAGTCATGGATCAACGCTGCCAGCATGACGGTTTCCCGAACCGAGTCGGGCCATCCGCCGGCGGCATCCATGCATGCGCACGCTATGCGGGCAACCCGCCGCCCATGCTGTGGTGCGGCCACGCAGATCAAATCCAGCGCATCGGACAACGTCAGGACCACCCTATGGTGCCCGGTGAGAATGGGTGCTTGTGAATCACTCAACGAATCGATCCTTGGCGCGGGCCTTGGCGCGGGGCGACGGGGGAAGAGGATCGATGGCGAGGGTCTGCTCTCGCCCAGTACCGCCTTACCCTCGAACAGCAGGCCGATGTGGTCGTGGTTCGAACTGCGACAGCCAGACCAACTGCCAGACCTTCAACGATTTGGTAATGATCACCGGTTTGGGTTAACGAATCCTTACAAGGCTAATGATAAGTCTATGGAGACATGGTCACTGGGCAAAGCCGGGCAGCGGTGTGCGGCAGGTCGCTGGTGGCCACGCCCCCGCTGATCGAGCCCGGAATGTCCTGCAATGGTGTTGACACGATGGCTATCTGGCTGACGATCATTGTCGGCTCACATTGCCGTCTGTCTGCCGATGCGATCGGGTTCTATGACTTGCACAGTCGTCTCGACCCGGGGACACCGTTTGCGGCAAACAGCCGTGCTGACCCCGCTCATCGAACCGTCAGCCCCTTGGAGCGGTCATGCAGCATCATCATGATCCAAGGCGCGATCGTTGGCAGCTATGGCATCAATGGTTCGGGGCTGAGCCGATTTTGTCTTTCGGAAACTTTCCAACACTCGGCGTTTCTCTAGGCTGAACGCTTTCAGTGCAGCCACGATCTCTGCCCTGTTTTCTGGCAAGCGGCTGCGTCGGACCGGAACCAACGGTCCTGGGTCGACCATGCGGTGCCGAGACGACGGCTGTCGGCGCTGAGCTCGGCGTTCCTTCACGAAGCGGGCGAGCTGCCCATAGGTTGCTTTCGGGGTGATCACGTTCTCTTGGATACCGGCCTGTCGGATTTCCGGTTCCATGGAAACGACCATGTAGGCCGTCGAATACGCAGCAGGTAGAAGTTCACCAGGCACCTCGCCGTTGGTCACTGCCCGATGGATGGCCATCAGTTTGTGCGCCACTTGGTAGGAGAACGGCAAGTCTTGGGACACCATCTGCATGAATTGGCCATGTTCCAGGTTCTGTTTTGCCAGATGCAGATACTCCCCAATAGCCAACATGTTCTCTCGGATATTGCGCCAAGCCGTATCGATGGCCCGAGTGAATTGCTGCGGTTCCTTAGACTCACTCAGGCGCGCCCGGATGTCGGCTTTACCGCGCTGGTCGTTCAACAGCGCCTTTTTCGTCAGCGAGATGGCCGCCATGGAAGAACCCCACCTGTTGCAGGAGAAAACTGAGCACTGCCTGAATTTCTTCGGCAGATTTTTTCATTTGCTTGACTTCGGTGACACCGACGCCTTGATTGGCGACGAGAGTGAAGTCCTGTCGGGTGTGAACGACGAACGGACAAACGGTCCCCTGTCGCTCCACCAAAGTGCGTTTGACAATCTCGGTCATGGAAGCCCGCGCGATGGCTTGGGTCAGGACATAGCCGAACAGGGTTCCGGTCGTCTCGGCGATTTCTTGCGTGACCCGCGTTGACTCGACATCAAGGGGGCTCGGTTTGCAGGGGATAAGAACGTAGTCGGCCGCCTCGACCAAAGTGGTCAGCGCCCCGGTCTCATCCATGACTGGCGGGGTATCGACCAAAACCAAGTCGGTTTCGAAGCCAAGCCCATTTTTTGCCAGCTCAACCAAGCTGGCCTGCCGCAAATCCAAGAGCGGCAAACCGGAGTGGAAGCGGCGGCTGTCCCACCAACTAGACAGGTTGAACTGCGGGTCGGTGTCGATCAAGGTGACGGAAAGGTTGCGCCCGGCCGCCGCGGCACCCAGATTTTGCGCCAGCGTCGTCTTGCCGACACCACCCTTCGCGCTAGCGATCACAATGCTTGGCATGGCGCTGCTCCGGGTTGTCTGGCAGTGCCATATCATGCCGACGACCAGGGGCGCAAGAGCCAGGGCGGTCTCGAATGACAGCAAGAGTTCTCAGATCTGAGAGTTTTGCCCTCCTGTTGCTCGGGACTCACCCCATGGCGTTGAGCGGTATCGATGCGCAAGGACCGCCAGTGGCAGGCCTAACAGCTCCTACTGCTCGACACGTGGCTCGGCATTGGGAAAAAACAACTGCTGCCCATGGACCCGATAGTCGGCGATTGCCTCCTGGCCCCGTGCCGACACCAGCCAATCGATAAAGCGCTGCCCCGCGGCTGCGTTCACGTGGGGGTGTAACGTCGGATTGACCAGGATCACGCCATAGGGGTTGAACAGATCAGGATCGCCCTCAACCAAAACCATGAAATCCGCTTTATTGCCAAAACTGATCCAGGTGCCCCGGTCAGTCAATACATAGGCCGCCATGCCGACCGCGACATTCAACGTCGCACCCATGCCAGATCCGGTTTCCCGATACCAAGTGCCGCTAGCGGCGCTTGGATCGATCCCGGTCGTCTGCCACAACGCCAACTCCCGTTTATGCGTACCGGAATCATCGCCACGTGAGACAAAGCGCGCCTTGGACCGGGCGATCCGCGTCAGAGCTTCGGCTGCCGAGGCAAGGCCTAAAATCCGCGCTCGATCCGTCGGCGGCCCCACGATCACGAAGTCATTGGCCATGACATCATGCCGCTCCACACCAAACCCTTCCGTGACGAACTGCTCTTCCGCCTCACGGGCATGGACGAGGACCACGTCCCCGTCACCATTGCGGGCATTGCGCAGGGCTTGCCCGGTCCCAACGGCCACCACATACGCGGTGATTCCTGTATCGGCCCAGAACAAGGGCAGCAGGTGCTCATACAGGCCAGAGTTGGCTGTCGATGTGGTCGACTGGACGATGATCGTCTCGCCCGCGGCGCGCACGGTGCCGAGGCTGGCAGCGCAAACGACCAGCACCAAGAGCAGTCTGAAAGCAACACTCCGCATGGTCTTTCTCCTTCACCCGTCCCCCGGGTCATAGGACGATCAAACCGGCAAGGAATCGGCGGGCCTCGGAACTGGTTGGGGCAGCAAAGAAATCAGCCGATGGCGTTTGTTCGCAAACCTGCCCGCGGTGCAAAAACACCACTTCGTCACCCAACCGCCGCGCCTGGCCGACGTCGTGAGTGACGAACAACATGGTCGTGCCACGGCCGCGGGTCGATCGCACGATGTCTTCGATCCAAAGCACGGATGCAGGATCGAGACTGGCCGTCGGTTCGTCCAGGAACAGCACGCTGGGTTCCATCGCCAAAGCTCTGGCCAGCGCCAATCGCTGCTGCTCGCCACCGGACAGCAACCGCGCCGGTTGCTGTGCCCGGTCTGCCAATCCAACAGTCTGAAGCAGCACTTGTCGTCTGGCTCGGTTACGGTTTCCGTGCAGTCCGAGTACGAAGTCGATATTGGCTGCCACCGAGCGGCGCAGGAGCACGGGCTTCTGGAATACCATGGCTTGCCGCTGTGGGCGACCATCTCCGGCGGTGCGCCAGTGCACTGTACCAGCGGTCGGTTGGATTAATCCGTGCAGAACCCGCAACAGAAGGCTCTTACCGGCCCCGTTGGGACCCATAATGATGGTGGTAGCGCCACTGCGCAGGGTGAGATCAACACGGTCCAAGAGTCGCTGGCCCTCGACCTCAACCACCAGGCCGCTTGCGCACAGCGCCGGTGGCTCTCGTGACCGGTCCTTTGACTGGGCAGCGACGCGTGCAGGTAGCTGAGATGAGCCTGCTGAGTCAGGCATGGGCGTGTCGTTCGGTCTGGTGGCGGACGGCAAAGACCAGCGCATTGACCACCAGTGCCAATGTCATGAGCACCAGACCCAGGGCGAGCGCCATGGCCAGGTCGCCTTTGGACGTTTCAAGGGCAATCGCCGTTGTCATAACCCGGGTGAGATGGTTGATGTTACCACCGACAATGATAACGGCACCAACTTCGGAAATCGCCCTGCCAAAGCCGGCCAAGGCCACGGTCAACAGGCTCCAACGCCCATCCCACAGCAAGGCGGCAATGGCCACGTGACCGGGCACGGCAAGGGAGCGAAACTGTTCGGCATATTCGGTGTGCAAGTCTTCGATGGCCTGCCGTGTCAGGGCGGCCACGATCGGTGTGATCAAGACCGTTTGCGCAATGATCATGGCACCTGGTGTGTACAGGAGATGGAGGAAGCCCAGTGGTCCCGCATTTGATAGCAACAGGTAAACCAGGAGGCCGACCACCACCGGTGGCAGCCCCATCATCGCATTCAAGGCAACAACAACGGCGCCGCGTCCCGGGAAGCGGCATGTGCCGAGCAAAGCCCCAAACGGCATGGCAATGGCGCAGGATAGCGCCAAAGCGGTCATACTCACAGTCATGGATAGTCCGACGATCTCCAGCAGATCGGCATCAGCCGTCACCACCAATGTCAGGGCCAAGCCCAAAGCGGCATCCAGATCGTGCATGACACAGCTCTCCCTTCATGTGCTGCCCTGCCGCGGCCATGGAATGTCGCATGGGGAATAGCGCCAGCGGCCGTTCGCCGCTAGTGTGGCTCCTGTCCATGCGTCGGACAAACCAGAACAAGCCGAACCGGGGAAGGAAACATCCATGCCGGACGGAACGGGGCGACGAGGGCGCGACCGCGACCGCCGATTCCCGAAGGGCCGAAGCCTCGAACCTCAGGCGCTGGCCCAGGTGCAGAGCCTGCTGGGGGATGCTCCCCGGCGCCGCGACGAGCTGATCGAATACCTGCACCTGATCCAGGATGCCTACGGCGCGTTGGCCCATCGCCATCTGATGGCCCTGGCCCATGAGATGCGCCTGGCCCCGGCAGAGGTCTATGAGGTCGCCAGCTTCTATGCCCATTTCGATCTCCTGCCGGATGACGCTGGTCCCGCGCCCGAGGTGACCGTGCGCGTGTGCGACGGAATTGCCTGTGCCATGCACGGAGCCGCAGCCCTGCATCATCACCTGGTTGCCGACGCACCATCCAGCGTCCGCGTGGTGCGGGCCCCGTGCATGGGTCGGTGCGAAGTCGCTCCCACGGTCGAGGTCGGTCATCGGCATGTCGACCGGGCGCACGCCTCGGCGGTGGCTGCCGCGATCACTGCCGGAGCAACAACCCCCGTCCTCCCACCGGCCGTGGATTTCGATGCCTACTGCCGCGACGGTGGTTACACCTTGGTCCGTCGCCTGCGTGTTGGCCAACTGGCTGCAGACGCCGTCATTGCAGAAATCGCAGCCGCCAATCTGCGCGGTTTGGGCGGCGCCGGCTTTCCGACCGCGCGGAAGATGGAAATCGTTCGGCGGCAACCGGCGCCGAGGATCCTGGCTGTGAACGCGGATGAAGGTGAGCCTGGCACGATCAAGGATCGGTTCTTTTTAGAGTCCGACCCGCATCGGGTGCTGGAGGGGATGCTGCTCGCGGCGATCCTGGTCGGTGCCGAAACCTGTTACATCTATGTGCGCGATGAGTACCCGGCGGCCATTGCCCTGTTGCGCCGGGAAATTGAGCGGCTTCGAACATCCGGTCTGCTGGAGGGACTTGCCGTCGCGGTACGGCGTGGCGCCGGCGCCTATATTTGTGGCGAAGAGTCGGCGATGCTGGAATCGCTCGAGGGAAAACGAGGCCTGCCGCGGCACAAGCCGCCTTATCCAGCAGAGGTTGGCCTGTTCGGGCGGCCGACCTTGACCCACAATGTGGAAACATTGTATTGGCTGCGGGCCATCGTTGAACGTGGTGGTGCCTGGTTTGCCGACCAAGGCCGTAACGGACGGCAAGGGCTGCGCAGCTTCTCGGTCTCGGGTCGCGTCCGGCGGCCGGGGGTCAAGATTGCACCCGCCGGCATCACCCTGCGGCAGTTAGTCGACGAGTTCTGCGGTGGGATGGCCGATGGTCATCATCTGAAGGCCTATTTGCCCGGCGGGGCGTCCGGCGGCATCTTACCGGCCCATTTGGCGGATGAGCCCTTGGATTTCGGCACCTTGGAGCCACACGGCTGCTTCATAGGCTCGGCCGCCATCGTCGTGTTTTCCGACCACGACAACATGGCCGATGTGGCGCATAATCTGATGGCGTTTTTTGCCGACGAATCTTGCGGCCAATGCACACCCTGCCGGCTCGGCACCGAGAAGGCGCTCGCCTTGCTTCAACCGGGACGTTGGGACGCACCCTTGCTGCATGACCTGGGCCAGGTCATGCGCGATGCTTCGATTTGTGGCCTGGGGCAGGCAGCCCCCAACCCGGTCGATTGCGTATTGAAGTATTTCCCGGAAGATGTGGCCTGCGCCGGCCAAAGCCGGTGGGGGCTGGCGCCACGGCCCGACGGCGAGGGGGACCATCCATGACCGAGCATGTGACTTTCACGTTGGATGGGCGCATCCTTAAGGCAAAGCCGGATGAGACCATCTGGCAGGCGGCTCACAGCGCCGGCATCGCTCTTCCCCATCTATGCTGGAAACCCGACCCCGGCTACCGGGCCGATGGCAATTGCCGTGCCTGTATGGTCGAGATCGAAGGAGAGCGGGTGCTGGTGGCCTCGTGTATCCACCGACCGCGGGACGGAATGGTGGTGCGGGCCGCGTCGCCGCGCGCCGAGGCATCGCGACGTCTGGTGTTCGAATTACTGGCTGCCGACCAACCAACGCGTGACCACGCCCCTGATCCCGATAGTGCCTTCTGGCGTTGGGCCGACCACATTGGTGTGGCGACCAGTCGATTTCCCGGCCGCAGCCACCCGGCGCCCGACCTAAGTCATCCGGCCATGCGCGTCAACCTGGATGCGTGCATCCACTGTACCTTGTGTGTTCGGGCCTGCCGTGAGGTGCAAGTGAACGACGTCATTGGCATGGCGGGCCGCGGAACGGGTAGCAAGGTGGTGTTCGATTTCGATGACCCCATGGGCACCAGCACCTGCGTGGCGTGCGGCGAATGTGTCCAAGCCTGCCCGACCGGAGCATTGATGGAAGCGAGCCTCGTGGCGACCGATGGACGCCGTATGGCTTGGCCAGATCGACAGGTCGAGTCCCTGTGTCCATATTGTGGTGTTGGATGCCAGATAACCTACAATATCAAGGATGATCGCTTGCTGTCCGTGGACGGTCGCGATGGACCGTCAAACCAGAATCGGCTCTGCGTCAAGGGGCGTTTCGGCTTCGACTATGCGCACCACCCGCACCGTCTGACCGTGCCGTTGATCCGGCGCGAGGAGGCACCGAAATCAGCCGATTGCCGGATCGATCCGGCCGATCCCTGGAGCCATTTCCGTGCGGCGACCTGGGAGGAGGCGCTGGCGCGGGCAGCCAACGGCCTGCGTCGCATCCGTGACCGTGACGGTGGTCGGACCCTGGCCGGCTTCGGATCGGCCAAGGGCTCAAACGAAGAAGCCTATCTGTTCCAGAAATTGGTGCGCACCGGCTTCGGTAGCAACAACGTTGATCACTGCACCCGGTTGTGCCATGCCTCCTCGGTCGCCGCGCTCATGGAGACCATCGGCTCTGGAGCAGTCACCGCTCCAGTGGCGGAATGCCGCAATGCCGAGGTGATCTTCGTCATCGGCGCCAACCCAACCGAGAACCACCCGGTGGCCGCGACCTATTTGAAACAGGCGGCCAAGCGCGGAGCCATCCTCATCGTTGCCGATCCGCGGGGACAGACCCTGGCGCGCCATGCCACATACACACTGCCGCTCAAGCCGGGCAGCGACGTGGCGCTCCTCAACAGCGTGATGCATGTCATCATTGCCGAAGGTCTCGAAGATCGAAACTATGTGGACAGCCATACCGAAGGCTTTGCCGCCCTCAAGGAACGGGTCTGTCCCTTCAGCCCAGAGGCGATGGCACCCCACACCGGCATTGCCCCCGACCTGTTACGCACAGTCGCCCGGACCTTTGGCCGGGCCCGCACCGCGATGATTTTCTGGGGCATGGGCATCAGCCAGCATGTCCATGGCACCGACAACGCCCGCTGCCTGATCAGCTTGGCCCTGTTGACCGGCCAGGTCGGGCGGCCCGGCACCGGCCTGCATCCGTTGCGCGGGCAGAACAATGTTCAGGGCGCGTCGGATGCTGGCCTCATCCCCTTGGTCTATCCGGACTATCAGCCGGTCACCGACCCCACTGTGCGCACCCAATTCGAGGCGGCCTGGAATGCGCCGCTTGACCCGGACCGCGGCCTGACCGTCGTGGAGATCATCAATGCCATCCATGGTGGGCAGATCAAGGGCATGTACATCATGGGTGAGAACCCGGCCATGTCGGACCCGGACCTGAACCACGCCCGGTTGGCACTGTCGGGGCTGGAGCACTTGGTCGTGCAGGATATCTTCCTGACCGAGACCGCCTTCCACGCCGATGTGGTGCTGCCGGCGTCCGCCTTCCCAGAAAAGACCGGCAGCTTTACCAACACGGACCGGCGGGTGCAGCTCGGCCGGGCAGCGGTGCCACCGCCCGGTGACGCGCGGCAAGACTGGTGGGTGATTCAGGAGATCGCCCGTCGGCTCGGTCTCGATTGGACTTACACACATCCGCGCGACGTGTTTACCGAGATGCGCCAGCTCATGCCGTCGATCAAAGGCCTTTCTTGGGACCGGCTGGAACGCGAACACGCGGTTACAGCGCCGGTGGAGGCGGAGGACGAACCCGGCCGGGAGGTCCTGTTCGGTGACGGTTTCCCCACGCCCTCCGGGCTCGGCAAATTCGTACCGGCGGATCTGATCGCACCGGCAGAGGTGCCCGACGCCACCTATCCCTTCGTGCTGACCACCGGGCGACTGCTGGAGCATTGGCATACGGGGGCCCTCACGCGCCGCGCCAGCGTGCTCGATGCACTGGAACCAGAACCCTACGTCCACATGCATCCACACGCGCTGGACAAGGCTGGCATCATGCCGGGAGCATCGGTCCGCCTGAGCACGCGGCGCGGCACAATCACACTAAAGACCCGTGTCGATCGCAATGTACCGCCGACCATGGTTTTCTTACCATTTTGTTACCACGAAGCGGCGGCCAACCTTTTGACCAATCCCCAACTCGATCCGTTCGGTAAAATTCCTGAATACAAACTTTGTGCCGTGCGGGTCGAACCGATCCAAGAAGGGTTGGCAGCAGAGTAGGCCCTGGTCCAGTCGGCCCTGTTGCACGGGTTTGACCCTGCCGGCAGGTCGGAAATGGGTCAGGAGATGGCGCACGCCGAGCAGACCGGCCGGGCTCGCGCGGTAGGGTCGGAGCCATGTTGCTTCGGACACCAGAGTTTCTTTGGTGTGCTCCGCCCCTGATCCAGGTCAACCGCCATGGCACCCCCGTCTCCATGTTTTTCCCCGCTCCATGTCGGTTATCCGGTCCTGGATGTGGCCAACGGCGATGTGACCAAGGTTCTGAACCAGTTGCAATGGGCCCGTGGACACCTCCAACTCCAGGCAGCGATGCACGACCTGGTCACCACCTTGGCAACGCTGTTCGAGATCCGCCTCGATCTCATGGCCGTGTACGAACATCCTGGGCGCGCCCTGTGCCTGGTCCGCCAGATGGAATTGATGCGGTTCCTGGAGGCCCAGGTGATTGCGTTCGATTTGGGCGTCTTGCCCGAGGTCGACGAGTTGGTGGCGCATCTGGGCACGCGTCTGGGTAATGACGTGCGACTGATCGACCAATCCTTGGTCCGCTGGATCCAAGAGGCGCAGCCATCCGTGCCGTTTCCGGGGGCTACCATCGATCGCACGTGATGGGCAAGCGACGGCGACGGCGACGGCGACGGCGACGGCGTGATCATCACGAGATCAAGTATCACAAAACAGACACAATCGGGAGAAAACGTCATGGATGGGGCAAGTGCGGTACCCATGGCCTCGGCCGTGGACTGGGCTACGTCCGCTATGCCATCGGATATCGAGATCGCCCGCGCGGCCAAGATGCGGCCGATTTGGGAGGTGGCCGAGGAACGCCTTGGCATTCCGATCGACAGCCTGGAAATGTACGGTCGTTACAAGGCTAAACTGCATCTGAATTACATAAAATCACTGGAAAATCAGCCAGATGGCAAACTGATCCTGGTGACCGGCGTAACGCCGACGCCGGCTGGCGAAGGCAAGACCACAACCACCGTGGGGCTCGGCGATGCGCTCAACCGCATCGGACGCAAGGCGATGATCTGTCTGCGCGAGCCGTCACTGGGGCCATGTTTCGGCATGAAAGGGGGTGCCGCCGGTGGCGGATACGCACAGGTCGTGCCGATGACCGACATCAACCTGCACTTCACCGGCGACTTCCATGCCATCAGCACGGCGCACAACCTGCTGGCCGCCATGCTGGACAATCACATCAATTGGGGCAACGGCCTCAATATCGATCACCGTCGGATTTCCTGGGGCCGGGTCATGGACATGAATGACCGGGCCCTCCGCCAGATCGTGTGCGGTCTCGGTGGGACAACCAACGGCTTTCCGCGCGAAGACAGCTTCACCATCACCGTGGCATCCGAGGTGATGGCGATCTTCTGCCTGGCGCGGGATATGGATGATTTGCACCAGCGTTTGGGCAATATTGTGGTGGCACGGTCACGCGATCGGACACCGATCTTGGCCAGCGATCTTGCGGCCCATGGGGCCATGACGGCACTCTTGGCCGATGCATTGATGCCTAACCTGGTGCAGACGTTGGAGAACAACCCGGCCCTGATCCATGGCGGACCATTTGCCAACATCGCCCATGGCTGCAATTCCGTGCTGGCGACGCGAGCCGCATTGAAACTGGCTGATTATGTCGTCACGGAAGCCGGCTTTGGTGCCGATTTGGGAGCCGAAAAGTTCTTCAACATCAAATGCCGCAAGGCTGGGTTGACGCCGGCCTTGGCGGTGCTCACCACAACCGTCCGCGCCCTCAAGATGCACGGTGGTGCCGCCAAAGACCAACTGAAGGCCGAAGGGCTTTCGGCATTGGTCAAAGGCTCAGCCAATTTGGTGCGTCATATCGAAAACCTGCGCTCGCACGGCGTGCCGATCGTCGTTGCCATCAACCGTTTTCCAAGCGACACCGAACGGGAGCTGGATTTGCTGCGCCAGGTATGCAGCGAGATGGGCGTGGCTGCGGTTGTCGCCGAGCATTGGGCCAAGGGCAGTGCTGGCGCCGAAGCATTGGCCCATACGGTGCTGCACACACTCGACACGGAACCGGTCGACTTTCGCCAGCTTTATCCCGATGACATGCCGTTGTGGGAGAAGGTTCGTACGATCGCCCAGCGGATGTATGGAGCCCAGGGGATCATGGCGGAGAAAAACGTCCGCAGCCGCTTTGCCGAATTGCAAAAGGGCGGCTACGGCCATTACCCCGTGTGCATCGCCAAAACACAGTACAGTTTTTCCACGGACCCGAACCTGCTCGGTGCTCCCAGCAACCATCATGTGCCGATTCGGGAAATTCGGCTCGCTGGCGGTGCAGAGTTCGTAG
The DNA here is from genome assembly GCA_028281465.1 of Azospirillaceae bacterium. Lineage (GTDB taxonomy): Bacteria > Pseudomonadota > Alphaproteobacteria > Azospirillales > Azospirillaceae > JANQJV01. The sequence goes on from JANQJV010000274.1 coordinate 43,401, forward strand.
TGGTGATCTGTGGTGACATCATGACCATGCCGGGCCTACCGCGAACCCCCTCGGCGGTCAACATGGGTGTGGGGGACGACGGGGAAATCTACGGATTGTTCTGAGTCGCTTCGGAGTCGGTGCACCACCAAGGAGCCCAGGCTGGTCGGGGGATGGTCATCGACCGTTCCTCGGCCACGGGCCGGAGGCAACACCCTTCGGCCACAGGGCTGGCAACGGTATAGTTGGCAGAAATATTCGCCAATCGGCACCGGGGCGAGGGCAAATCTGGATTCCCGGTGAATTCTTGATGCAGCGACACGCCGATGATCGGAGGTAAAGCGGGAATAAAACCTAAGTTAAATAACGTGATTGGGTGTCTGTAGTATTTCCTCATTAACCCACACATACCACACAGTTCTTTTGCCAATGAATATAAATTGGATTAACTCTATCGCTCATCTGAAGTCACTTGTGAGACATTTCGAGAAATGCTCACTTTCATGTAGCGATGATGGCAACTACGTCAGGTTTTATTTCCGGTTGGAAGGCAAACCAAACGTCTATATTTCACTATTATTGACTTGGATGGAGGTCCCCAAAAAGTTTGCTGCACCGCACTAAATCCTTAGACGCTCTGGCAAATAGTCGCGAATAAAATTTATTGACAGGTGACCGTCGGCGTCGCACATGGTGAAGAGAAATCAGCATGGTCGTCGCGTCGAGAAAGTGGCAATCCGGTTCACGATCGCCCTGAACGGCCGATACCAGCAGTAATACTGTCGGTGGGATGGTGGAAATGGAAGAGATTCTGCCATGGGTGCAAATGTTAAGCTGATAAATGTCGGCCGGGTTAAGCGAATATGGCGACTAGTGATGTGTAGAACGAGAAAAAGCTAACGCCTATACTGATAGAGAGGGTTATAGGAGGGCAATATCTAAATCTAATTTTGTCATGATAAGAACAAGATTTGGTGATTGTGAGGTGATGTAGGGAAGGTCACTGCTGTCAATTTGATCAAGCAGGGCAGATGTCTGTCTTTCCCTGCATCTCTTGGCATCGTGCGGCACAAACAACTGTGTGGGCCGAAAGATCGGATTTGGCCAACACGTGAGGGTGGGTGAGGGAAATCGAATGGCAACGGCAGACAGGCGGGGGCATCCAAGGCGGCGCCGGCAACGGACCAGGGGAACGGAGCGAAGTTCGTGTGCGCAGCGGGACTGGCGGCAGCAAAATGCCGTATCGCCGGACCCATAGCTCTTCCTTCCCACTCCCCGGTCCGGCAATAGCGGCCTCAATCGCATCGGATCCCGGAAAGACCAAGGTCTTCGGTCATGACTACGCCCACACTTGATGGATCCAAACGCTTCGGCTTCCTGCTCCTCCCCAGTTTTTCCATGTTGGCTTATGCGTCGACGGTGGAACCGTTGCGCTTGGCCAATCGCGTCTTAGGACGTGAGACCTATGTCTGTCGAAGCTATTCGGTTGACGGTGGGCCCGTGACAGCCAGCAACAATTTCGTCACTGTCCCGGACGCTGTGCTCAGCACGGCCGACCAGCCGGATATTCTGCTCGTCTGCGGAGGTGTCGGGTCCGAACACTTTCGGGATTCCGGGGTTTGTGCCTTGCTGCGCCGGTTTGCTTCGCACGGGGTCACATTGGGAGCGCTCTGCACGGGCACCTGCCTACTCGCCCGGGCCGGCTTACTCGACGGCTACCGGTGTACCATCCATTGGGAAAACATGCTGGGTTTCACGGAAGAGTTCCCGCATCTTCAGGTCGTACCCAAGCTGTTCGAGATCGACCGCAACCGCCTGACCTGTTCCGGCGGTACGGCGGGCATCGATCTCATGCTCGAGGTCATAGCCAACAACCAGGGCCGTGAGGTTGCCGCTGCCGTGTCAGACCTAATGCTGCACCATCGGATGCGCCAGGGGCACGAGGGACAGCGAATGGAGCTGCGCAACCGCCTCAACATCAGCCATCCAAAACTGCTCAAGGCGGTGGCACAGATGGAAGCGAACATCGAAGCACCACTCGGCTGTGCCGAGTTGGCCAGCCGCATCTTTGTTTCGCCGCGCCAATTGGAGCGACTGTTCCATCAGTATTTCAATACCTCGCCGACGCGGTACTACCTGGGGTTGCGCCTGGAACGGGCCCGATCGCTGCTGACCCAGACCAGCCTGTCAATCTTGAATGTGGCCTTGGCCTGCGGGTTCGTGTCGGCGTCGCATTTCTCCAAGTGCTATCGGGACTATTTCCACCGTGCTCCGAGCGACGAACGCGGTCCATCCCGGCGGTCGAAGAAAAGCCAAACGCCGCATTCGGTGCCAATGGCCACGGTTCCCAGCAGGGCCGAGGCGGCGTTTGCCGCCAAGCCGGAGCCGGCGGAGACGTCGCTGGCCGTGGCGGCCTGACCGAGGATGGGAGCATCGCACCACCGATGCTCCCCGCGCGGCGGTCATCGCAGGAGCTCTCCGAACGGCAGGAACCGGACGGCCGTCCCTGGGGTAACAGCGGAAATGTCTTCACCCAATTCCACCAGGCCGTCACTGTGGACCAGGGAACTCAGGATACCGGCTCCGTCGCGTGGAAACTTCTGGGCCCGGGGCGGTCCATGTCGCTCGTCGATGAGCCGCACGCGGACGAACTCGCGACGCCCGATTTTCTTGGTGTAGGCGAAATCGGCGGTGACGCGGAAGCCAAGCGGATCGGCGTCGCTGGCGCCGGACAACCGCCGGACCAGGGGCCGAGCCAATGTCAAAAACGTGACCATGACGGCCACCGGATTGCCCGGTAAGCCGACGAACGGCGTCCCTTGGACCACCCCCAGCGCCACCGGCCGGCCGGGTTTGATGGCGAGGCGCCAGACATGCAGGGCACCAAGGGCTTCGACGGCCGGCTTGATATGGTCTTCGTCGCCGGTCGAGGCGCCACCGGAGGTGAGCACCAGATCGTGATCGGCGGATGCGACCACCAAGAGGTCGCGGAGCGTTTCGAAATCATCGGGCACGATGCCGAAATCCGTGACGACGGCCCCCGTTGCGTGCAACAGGGCATGCAGCAGGAATCGGTTGGCGTCGTAGATGCCGTGTGCTGGCAGGGGGGTGCCTGGATTGCACACCTCGTCGCCGGTGGAGAACAGGGCCACTCTGAGGCGCGTGCGCACCGGTAGGACCGCGCGGCCGACCGAGGCGACGAGTCCGATGTCCTGTGGTCGCAGGACGTGGCCGGCAGCCAAGATCACGGTGCCTTTGGTGATATCCTCACCAGCGCCGCGGCGATTCGCTCCGCGTTTGATGCCCCGAGGAATGAGCACGGTGTCGCCATCGTGACGGCAGTCCTCCTGCATGAGCACGGTGTCGAAGCCCAAAGGCATTGGCGCGCCGGTGAAGATGCGGATCGCCTCGCCACGCACACCGGCGCGTCCGAGCCCATGCCCGGCGGCGACACGGCCGGTTACGGGCAGGGCGGTCTCGGCGTCTGGCGACAGGTCGTCGAAGAAGACCGCATAGCCGTCGACCGCCGAATTGGCATGCGGTGGAACATCAATCTGGGCCTCGACATCGGTGGCCAGAACGCGCCCGAGGGCCGCTTGGAGCGGTACGGTCTCGATGCCGGTTACCGGCCTCAGGATGGTTTCCAGGCGCGCACGCGCGGCCTCGACCGACGTGAGCGGCCCGCCGAACGCGAAACAATCATCGGTGAGCTGAGCCACACGCGGTCAATGTCCTTTCTTGGTCAAGAACACGTCCTCCAGCGAAGGTCCCGTGATCAAATGCGCTAGCCATTCATCCAGGTGTGCCGCATCGGCACTGCGGATTTGGTTGATCACAAGGCATGGGATCTCGCCAAAACCTTGACGCAGCAGCAGCAGAAGAAGCGCGTGCCGGCATCCTTCCGTCCTGCCTTCCACAAGGCCCACTTGAGTGGATTTCCTGATCCCGTCCTTGATACCGTCTTGCATGCCTACCTTTCTGCCGTCGTTGAGGCCCTTGAGGAAGCCCTTGGTGCCGCCGTGCTCTTCCCGGTGTTCGCCGAGCGTACGCATTAGGGCCCCCTCCTTGCCTGGCATCACCGCCGCCAAGGCCTGAGGCTAACGCGGTGCACAATCCGAATCGATGTCAGGGAACAAAGAGTAAAGCAGCGCCATCAGATCGTCGAGGCCGAAGCCCATGGCCATCCGGACCAGGGACCTTTACTTGGCTGTGTAGCCGCCATCGACAACGAGTTCCGTCCCGGTAACAAAACCGGACTCCTCGGATGCCAGATAGAGCACGGCTCTGGCGACCTCGGTCGGCGTGGCAAAGCGTCCAACCGGGTGTTGGCGTTGCAGGCGCTGGCGCATGTCGGCCACGTCCGGCGCCCCGTAAAGCCGGGCATACGCACGCATGGCGTCGGCCTCCATATCGGTGTCTGTGAAACTTGGATGGACCGAATTGACCCGGATCGGATAACCGAGCGCACCGCATTCCACTGCGGCCGCCTTTGTGAACAGACGGACGCCGCCCTTGGTCATGGAGTAAACGGCACCGTAGGTCATGCCGATCAACCCGGCAACCGACGAGAGGTTGATGATGGAGCCACCGCCGGCGCCATCCGGTAGACATGTCTTCATCGCCGCCAACGCATGCTTGGTGCCAAGGAACAGGCCGAGCAAATTGGTCGCCATCACCTGGCTGACTTCTTCGACACCGGTCTCTTCAATGGTCTTCACCGATAGGATGCCGGCGTTGTTTACCAGAATGCTCAGACTACCGAAGTGCTCCAGCGTTGCCTCAACAGCGCGGTGCCAATCCGCGTCATTGGTCACGTCCAGGTGTTGGAACATGGCTTGGCCGCCGGCGGCACGAATGTCGTCCACCACGGCTTGGCCGAGTGCGTCCTGGCGTCCAGTGACCACGACACGCGCGCCGGCGACCGCAAGGACTCGGGCAATCTCCGCCCCGATACCTCGGGTCGCACCGCTCACCAGTGCGATCTTGCCGTTCACTCGGTTCATGGCCTTGTCTCCTCAAGTGGCGGAATGCCGCCGGCAGTTCACGGTTGTGCCGACGCTGGTCCAACGGCTTTGATGGCACCAGAGTAAATGGGAGAGGGGAGGAACCCCATGACCACCAATGCACCCTTGTTTCCTTTGAAGCCCGACTGTCGGGTCATTGTCACCGCAGCGGCGACCGGCATTGGTCGCGCCATCGCCGACACGTTTCAAGCCAATGGGGCCCGCGTGTTTCTCTGCGACATCGACGCCGAAGCATTGCGACAGTGTGCGGCGGAACAGCCAGCGTTTGGGACCATCGCCTGCGACGTCTCGGATCCAGACCAGATCGACCGGTTCTTTGACGCGGCAACCGCTTGGTTGGGCGGCCTGGACGTGCTCGTCAACAACGCCGGTGTTGCCGGACCAACCGCCCCGGTGGAAGACATTGCGACTGACGACTGGCAGCGAACCATCGCCGTCAACATCAACAGCCACTTCTACGGTGCGCGCCGGGCGGTGCCGCTCCTTAAGGCCGCCGGCGGCGGCTGCATCGTCAACCTGTCATCCGCGGCCGGCCGGCTTGGGTTCCCGCTGCGTTCCCCCTATTGTGCCTCCAAATGGGGGGTCGTTGGCCTAACCCAGGCGCTCGCCGTCGAACTGGGACCACACAATATCCGGGTTAATGCCATTCTGCCGGGGGCGACCACGGGTGACCGGATCGATCGGGTGATCGCCGCCAAGGCCGAGGCACGAGGTGTCAGCTTCGAGACGATGCACGCTGAGTATACCAAGTTGGCCTCCATGCGCCGCTTCGTGACGCACCAGGAGGTGGCCAATATGGTCCTCTTCGTTTGTTCCGATGCCGGTGCCGGCATCTCGGGGCAGTCGCTCGGTGTGTGTGGCAACGTCGAGTACTTGCGGTAGACGTTGGCGCGTTAACAAGAAACGAACGGTGCCGGTGGGCAAACGGGTCCATCCGGGGAGGCCTTTGTGGGAGCGCCGACGCCTCGTCGGCCTCGTGTGCACGCCGGTGCGG
>JANQJV010000309.1 GCA_028281465.1 Azospirillaceae bacterium
CACCGGCGTGCACACGAGGCCGACGAGGCGTCGGCGCTCCCACAAAGGCCTCCCCGCATGGACCCGTTTGCCCAACGGCACCGTTCGTTTCTTGTTAGCTCGCCTGACATTGTCTCGGCCTGCTCGACCACCCAGCGGCACCACTCTCTCCCGCTTCGGGGGGGGGAGCGGGACACGATGGCCCAACCCAGCAGTCATCTGCCGAACGAGATGACCGGCGTCAGACGATGCCCTGGTGTGGACCGCCGCGGCCGGTGGCGCCAGGGGTCGGCGTGGACCGAAAAACATCAACCAGATAGGGCAACAACTGCTGCCGGATGGTGCGCAACCACTCATGGATGACGATCAACGAGCGCGACGCCACCGGCGGCGACACCCCGAGCCGGACCAGATCCTCGCGCGTCATTTGCGCCACCTGATCGATGCGGTGCCCGGTCAAACGAGCCCAGGCGGGCGCCGTGCATGCCGGCATGGTGACCACGGCAACATTTTCGCGTTCGATCATCTCTGCCTTGCGCTGCGCATAGTGGGATTCCTCCAACTGCGTGAACGACCCGGAGAACCCATTTTCGACGATGATACGCTTGGCATTGGGGGCGATGGTGGCAATCCGCTCCAGGGTCGCCATACCGGTCTGCAAGGACGCCAAATCTACCGTCACCGGTACCATGAAGATCAGTCGGGACCCATCTCCGACGTAATAATCGAAACCGGATACCTCGGCCCAGTTAAAGAACCACTGACTGATGTTACCGCCAAAGTCAAATAAACGGCCGCCACGTTGTAGTTCCGGTCCAATCTTGTCCCAAAACTCGAAGAACCCGTCACCGCCGGCTCCCATCATGTTGACGAAGTCCTGCGTGATCTTGCGGTGCTCGACGTGTTCCGGGCCATAAAGCCGGGCCAGACGTTCGTTCACCTCATACTCGACGACCCTGAGCGCCATACCCTCCATCATGGCCGTCGCCATCACATGATGAGACAGCAAGGTCTTGCCGACGCCGCCCCGGTCGTTCACTACAAGTATGGATCCAAGCATCCTTCAAGCCTTTCGTAAACCCCTGAAACCGGCTGGGTTCCGACCGTCAACGCCCAATGGGTACCATTGAACGACAGGTCAACACTAGAGCGTTTTCAGCTCGCACGGGCTCCAGAGAACGTTCTAACTCTTTGTTCTTTCAGCAGATCATTGTCGCGGTTTGAACCAAGTCGTTCAGGAATTGCCCTTAAGACGATTGTCGTGTCCGATCGATGTTCACGTCGGCATTGCGCCGTACGCGACGGGTCCAGTCCCATTTCATGGCGGCATCCGGCGACAGTGGCCCTGGCGGATCATCGCGCGTCCGCCAGATGCGGCTGTCGCGCGGCATGCCAAGGTCGGCTGCGGTCCCACGCAGGGGCATCGGTTCTGGAGACGGTCGCCCCTCGGATGGGGCACCGCCGTCACCGACAGCCGCCACGGGCTTTGAAACGGCTGGCACCGATTCCAAAGCGTCTGATGACAAACCTTTCGATACCGAGGCTTCCGGCTCCAGGGGCTCCGGTGCGGTCCGGTCGTCCGGAACGGGTGGCCCCGGGGATGAGACCGCCAATGGCGCAGCGGCAGCCGGTGCGGCGGCGGTCGCGACCCTGTCGTCGGCCGTGCTGGTGGCCGGTTTGACCACCTGGTTCGGGGTTTCCGGGGTCGGTGCGGATGGGGCGGGTGGCTGGGAGGGTGCTGCGGCAGCAAGCGTTGGCTCGGCGGCCAGTTCCGGCTCGGCGGTTGGCGGCGGTTCGGCCCATGGCAGACCGGGTGCCTTGGGTGCCGCCGGTGCCTGCACCGCCACCATCGGTGCCGGGGTCGGTTCGGAGGCCACCGGCGACCGCGATGGTGCTGCGGCGGTCGGCGCCGCCTTCTCGGCAGGCGGTATCGGATCAGTCCGAGGCAAAACCAGTGACGTCGCTGCTCGCGGCGCCTGCACCGACGTCATCGGTGCCGCCGTCGGTTCGGCCACGTTCTTGGTCGCCGAGGACGGCCTGTCCGCCGGCCGCGCTGTTGTGACCGGCCGTCGCGGGACAGTGGCCGTGCCGCCACCTGGCAACGGCGGGTCCTCATCCTGCGTGGCTGAAGCAAAAATGGAGGGCCACATGGCCGGCCGGGCCGACGGGTCAGAAAGGGCGGTGGCCTCCCCTTCGCTGTTGTCAGGCTCGGTGTTTGCCGGCGCTGCCTCGTCCGTCTCCGGCGCATTCGTTCCCCGTGGGTTCATCCACGGTGTCGCCGCAGCGACACGGGCATGCGTGACCCCGGGCGACGGTGACGGTGTCTGCCGTGGCACCGTCACCGCTTCGGCCTCCACCTCCATGGGGCCCGGCTCCGTGGGCCCTGGCCGCAGGCCGTCCGGCCCGGGATCATGCGGAACGGCACACCCGGCCGCCGCCTCGGTCGCACCATTCGGCTCTCCGTCATCTTCGGCCGTCACAGATTTGCCTTTGCCAGGGCCCGCCTCTTCGCTTTGGCGTAACTCCACGCCAACCAGGAAGAAGGCTGACCGCAGGGTGACGGAGGACACTGGCTTGTCGTCCTTCGCAACCACGCCGAGCTGTGCGAGCACGTCGGCAATTTCGCTCCAGGAGAATCCGCGCTCGCGCATCATGCCAATTTCGGCATAGTTCTCCCGTACCGATTGCATGACGGTTCGCCCGCTGCTCGGCCGCTCGGCAAGGATACGCTCCAATTCGTTGCGGTCGATCGTCGCCACGTGGTCCCATGAAGCTGGTTGGGGTCGATGAGCGGCAGGGCACATTCCGCACAAAACCTACGGCATCGCTCATCGGCGCGCAAACGCTTTCCCTGGCCGTCCGCCTCGACGGAGCGGCCGATCCGTCGCATGTCCACCCAGGTTGCGAAGATGCATTGATGACGCCCACGCTTTGTCCGACAATGGCCCTCCCGGACGAATCGGTCCCGTCGCACCTCCGTGCAGCGCTGGATACCCCCAATGCCGCAGCCCAACGGTCGCCCGTCCGCCTGGCCCGAAACGCCGCCGGACCCCTACGAGTTTCACCACCTGCGCCAGGCCTGTCAGATCTCCGACCTGCGTCTGGATCTGACTCGGCTCTCGCTGAGCGCCGAACAACTGAAACAGCGCATTGAGGACGACGTCGAGTCCGTGCGGCAACTCCTGGGCACACTGGATGAGGGCGATCTCACCAACGCGACGCGTCTGGCACCCGTCTTAGGGGAGGCGGTTTCGGCCCTGATCGATATCCGCGACGCCGCCCGCCGTCTTGACACGTCACAGACCGGACACGCCGCATCCGACCCGACAACGGGGTCCAGCGACGGGGGTGGCTCGACCCCGAGCGATCCCGTTTCGGAACCGGCCAACCAACACAATGGCACACGCGTCACCGTCTTGCCCCAGGTTTGCGAGGCCCCCGTTGCCGGTGCACCGCCGCCCGATTCTGGCGGCGATGCGGCGGTGTCGGCCCGGATAGCCCCGGCGGAACGAACATCCGATCTGGCGATTGGCGCCCGTGCGGTCCCTCCGGTGCCCGCCTCGCCGTCGCGTCCGCAGCTCCTGTCCGAAGGCTCGGCCCCGGCCCACAACCGGGCCCCGGCAACCGACTGGCTGCAGCGGCCCATTGTGGCAGAGCGTCTGAATGGCCAGGGCAACCACACGGCGCCGGTCACCATTCGCACCGGCAACGGGTCATCACACCCGCTTTCGTCATCGTCGACCCGCCACGCTGGCGCCCAGAACTGGTTGCAGCCGAACCGCAGTACCAACGGACGATCATGACGTCGGGACGGCAGCCACACGCCCCTCTCCCCACGGCTCGATTTGAGTTGCTGACCGATCGGTGAACCGCCGTGTTTCGGAGCGCCGGCACCTTTGCCGGCTGGACCGCCGGCTTCCAGTCGGCCTGTCATGCCGCCTGGCACGCCAAAGGGCGGATCGCTCGGGGTCGGTATTGCCGCCTTGCCGCCGACGCGTCTGGATTGGCATCCAAACAGGGCCAGGTGAGCAGGATCGGTCGGCGATGGTGTATCGGGGGCAGGCGGGCAGATCACACTGGCTTGGCTGCCCCGGGATCGCTGCCGTGGGCGTGGTGATCGGATGGTGCAAAGTCTTCCTTGGTATCACCACCATCTTGTCGGTTCAGCGTGCTGGGCATATCCTGCCAACCAAACAGGTGGCCCGAATTGTGACCGGCGCGACGATGTCCTTCCTCCGTCGCCGCATTGCGGTAATACGAGGCGACGAAGGTGCGCATCAGCGACGACTGCTTCACGTCCGGATACTGTCCGCACACCTTACTGCAGACTTCACTCACGGTCATCTTGGCACGTTCGGCGATCTCATCAAGATAGAGCCAGATTTCCGGTTCCAGGCGCATGGTCGTCCGTTTGCCGAGCACCGTCACATTCTTGCTGATGAGACGAGTCGCCTTCGGCTGCGGCTTGACGGAATGTCGCATTTCGGCACCTGTGGGGGATGGGGACGACATGGCAGCCACTTTCGGATGAACGTGATGTCTCACGTGAGCGCCACTGCGGGCCCCACAGCGCCGATGGCGCACTGCCAACATTAACGAAAAGTCCCGCCAATTCAACCGGCCAGTGATTAGTATTTAGCGAGAATTATGCGCACGCAGTCCAATCGCGCCTGCGCACAATGCCGACATTCTGAAATCAACAATAAAAGATAACAGATGACATAACCCGCTATGGTCCTTGCCATACCACGGTAGGCTTAATCCGAACATTCCACACCTGTGCCGACGCTATAGATTGCTCGCTAAGCGCTCCGACCGGCGTGCAGCGCCATGGCGCAGGGCCGCCTCTTCCGGTGTCAAGGCGGTGACCTGCAGGGCATGCACGCGCTCCTGCATCTCCGCCGTCAACAATCCGTAAACCTGCCGCTGTCGCGCCAAACGCGTTTGCTCTCTGAAGCTTGCGCTCACAACGAGCACACGGAAGTGGGTTTCGCCGTCCGGATGGGCGCCGCTGTGGCCGGCGTGCCGATGCGAATCGTCGATGACGTCAAGGCGATCGGGCGTCAGCGCCTCGGTCAGCTTGGTGCGGATTCGGACCGCATAGGAAGGACCTGTCTGCATGGCACCATAAGAGCATCGGCGCGCCCGGACGGCAAGCGCCGGCGCGCGCCGGGCTCCCGTGCATCACGGCACCACAGCCACCCTTGCCTCCGCTCGGACGCACGACAATACTCACGCCCATGCCCAAGCCCAGACATCAGGATGCCGTCTCGGGTCCACCCGAACACGCTCCGGCCGAACGCCCGTGCGATTTCCCGGGTTGCGGCCGGGAGGGGCTGCATCGTGCACCGCGCAGCCGCGATCACTTGACCGAATACTACTGGTTCTGTTTGGAGCACGTGCGGCTTTACAATTCTGGTTGGGATTACTGTGCCGGTCTGTCGACCGAAGAGATCGAAGCCCTGATCCGGCGCGACACCACTTGGCAGCGGCCGAGTTGGCCGCTCGGCTCGTGGCACACCCGCGAGCAGGCGATCCGCGATCGGGTCTACGCCGGGTTCATGGCCGGCGACGCCGAGGCCGACTCCGCCGCCGGCGTTCACGCTAACGGCCGGTCCCACCCACCGACCGAAGAAGAGAAAGCGATTCGAACCTTCGGGCTGTCGGTGCACAGCAGTTTCGAGGAGATCAAGTCCCGCTACCGTGAGTTGGTGAAAATCCACCATCCCGATACCAATGGTGGCGACAAGGCCGCCGAGGAGCGGTTGAAAACGATCAACCAAGCCTATACGACGCTCAAGGCATGGCATGGCATGTGACCGGCCCACCGTCCCCGTTTCCAGGTAAATGCGGGCGGCCCGTCATGGCAACGGCCAGCACCAACGCAAACGGCGGTATCGAGGGTCATGGGGAGACACGTGGAAGCAACAGCCGGATCGGCACCTTTGATCGACCAGCAACCGGACATGGAAGTCTCGGTCCGACAGACCTTCGGCATCGACAGCGACATGGTGGTGCCGGGCTTCAGCCGCTCGACCGAACACGTGCCGGTGCTCGACGACGCGTATTACTTCGACCACGAGACGACGCTGGCGATTCTGGCCGGTTTCAAGTTCAACCGCCGAGTCATGATCCAGGGCTATCACGGCACCGGCAAGAGCACGCACATCGAGCAGGTCGCGGCCCGGCTCAACTGGCCCTGCATCCGCATTAATCTGGACAGCCACATCAGCCGGATCGACCTGGTCGGCAAGGATGCCATCGTGCTGCGCGACGGCATGCAGGTAACGGAATACCGCGAGGGCCTTCTGCCTTGGGCCTTGCAACATGCCTGCGCTCTGGTCTTCGACGAATATGATGCCGGGCGCCCGGACGTCATGTTCGTGATCCAGCGGGTGCTCGAGGTCGAAGGCAAGCTGACCCTGCTCGATCAGAATCGGGTCATCCACCCGCATCGGGCGTTCCGACTGTTCGCCACGTCCAACACCGTCGGCCTCGGCGACACCACGGGCCTGTACCATGGCACGCAGCAGATCAACCAGGGCCAGATGGACCGCTGGAACATTGTGGCCACGCTGAACTATCTCGACCACGACGTGGAGTGTGGCATCATCCTGTCCAAGGTGGCGGCCTACGACACCGAGGAAGGCCGACGAACGGTCAACGCCATGGTCCGCTTGGCCGAATTGACCCGCTCGGGCTTCATCAACGGCGACCTGTCCACGGTGATGTCGCCGCGCACCGTCATCACCTGGGCGGAAAACACCGCCATCTTCGACGATCTGGCGTTCGCCTTCAAAATCACCTTCCTCAACAAATGCGACGAGGTGGAGCGCCCGACCGTGGCTGAGTATTTCCAGCGCTGCTTCGGCCAGGAATTGCCGGGCATGAATGGGCGCGGCGGAACCGGTAAGCGCCATGGCGGAGCCTGAGAACCCGGTCGAGGTCTTCAAGCAGGCGACGGCGGCAGCGGTCCGCGCCTTGGCCAGGCAGGACGAGGTGCAGGTCAATTTCAGCACCGAACCACCCGGGCTGATGGGCAACCGCGTGCGCGTGCCGATCCCGCCGCGCGACCTCAACCCAAACGACGTGGCGGTGGTGCGTGGGGCCGCCGATGCCGTGGCCTTGCGGCTGCGGTACCACGACGGTGACGTGCACACCCTGCTGATGCCCGCAGGCGACACCGCGCGCGCGGCTTACGACGCGCTGGAACAGGCGCGCTGCGAGGCCTTGGGGGCACGGCAGATGCGGGGGGTCGCCGGCAACCTGGATGCCGCTCTGGACGAGCGGTGTCGCCGCCAACAGTTCGACCGGATCAGCCAGCGCGAGGACGCGCCGCTGCCCGACGTGATGCGCATGCTGGCGCGCGAAATCATGACCGGCATGCCGCCACCGGGCTGCGCCCGCCATGCCGTCGACCTGTGGCGGCCGTGGATCGCCGAGCGTCTCGGCAATGGCTTGTCCGAGCTGCGCCGGTTGATCGACGACCAGAATGGCTATGCCCGGGTGGTGCGCCGGCTGCTGGCGGATCTGGACATGGAGATCGGCGCCGACCCGGAACCGGAGGATGCCGAGGACGGCGAGCAGGGCGGCGAGGACGAGCCGGACGACCCCAACAACGGGCAGGCGCGCGGCAGCGAGCGGGACTCCGAGTCTCCCGATGCGATGCTGAAGCCAGACATGCGCCCGGCCGAAGAGGGGGACGCCGCGGAGGGCGACGGCGCTGACGACGACATCGACGCCCGGGTGGAATCGGATGGGACCGACCCGGAGGCACCGGCCGAACCGTATCGGCCGCCGGAAGGACGCGGCACGGAGACCGACCCCAACGCCTACCGGGCGTTCTGCCTGGCGTTCGACGAGGAAGTGGCGGCAGACCAGCTATGCGACGCGGAAGAACTGACCCGCCTGCGCTTCCTGCTCGACAACCAATTGCAGCATCTGCAAGGCGTGATCGCGCGCCTGGCCAACCGGCTACAGCGCCGCCTGCTCGCCAAGCAGACGCGCGCCTGGGAATTCGACCTGGAGGAAGGCCTGCTGGATTCGGCCCGCCTGGCGCGCGTGGTGGCCAACCCGGTGCTGCCGCTGTCGTTCAAGCGCGAACGCGAGACGGCGTTCCGCGATACGGTGGTGTCGCTGCTGATCGACAATTCCGGCTCCATGCGTGGCCGGCCGATCTCCATCGCCGCCATGAGCGCCGACATCCTGGCGCGCACCCTGGAGCGGTGCGCGGTCAAGGTGGAAATCCTTGGCTTCACCACCCGGGCCTGGAAGGGCGGGCAATCGCGCGAACAATGGGTGAAGGACGGCAAGCCGCCCAACCCCGGCCGGCTCAACGATCTGCGCCACATTGTCTACAAGGAAGCAGACGCCCCCTGGCGGCGGGCCCGCAAGAGCCTGGGGCTGATGTTGCGCGAGGGCATTCTGAAGGAGAACATCGACGGCGAGGCCCTGCATTGGGCGCACCGCCGCCTGCTCGGCCGCCCGGAGCAGCGGCGCATCCTGATGGTGATCTCCGACGGCGCCCCGGTCGACGACTCCACCCTGTCGGTCAACACCGGCAATTATCTGGAACGCCATCTGCGCCAGGTGATCGAAGCCATCGAAAGCCGCTCGCCGGTGGAACTGATCGCCATCGGCATCGGCCACGACGTGACCCGCTACTACAAACGCGCCGTCACCATCGTCGACGCCGAACAACTCGGCGGTGCCATGATGGAAAAGCTGGCCGAACTGTTCGATGACGACCCCAAACCGCTCCCCGGCCGCGGCAATGGGCGGCGGTGAGCCGGCGCCGATCCGTCGAACTGCGCCTGCCTGCGGCCGGATCGATCGGCTCAGTTCGACGGTCACCGGGAGGCTTTGGCTTTGTATGGTACGTCGTCGCCGACCGGAACGGCCATACGGATTTCAACGGTCTGCTCGTCGTCTCCAGGCAACTGGCCGATCTTGAAGCATCCGGTACCGTGACGCAGCCCGGAAGCACCTCCGGGACCATATCCCACCACCACGGCAACCCGTGGCGCAGGGCGTACTGCCTGGCCTGCCAACCGAAGTGCCGACCAGTTGTCAGGAGTTTATTCGTCGGCTCGCAATGGATATTGAGTTCGATGACGATGGTGCCTTTGAAAATTAGATCGACCTGCCCGCCGGTCAGTTTGAGTGCTCACCGATTTCGAATAGCGACACGTCGTGGAAACGGGAGAGTCCGTCGACAAGGGCAATCACGTCATCATGGAGCCGACCGCCGAGCCCGCCTCCAACCACAGGCCGCTTCGGTATCGATATCAAGATCGTAGTGAATCGACCGTGCGGCCAGGTGTCCTGCCTTTCGCCTACCCAGTCGAGAGTCGACGAAATGTAGACTTTCACGAAAAAACTCAGGGATTTGGCCTTCGTTCACCGTGGTTTCCAGGGTCCGATCCAGGAGTCCGCGCGAGGCGGGAAGCGGCCGGTTTCCCTGGGCCAGAGTCCAGGCCGCAACCAGGACATCGGCGATCTTCTGCAGACCCATCGGCTGCGCCCTCACACCACGACGCGAGAAACGATACACCAACCGATCGAATTGGTCGAATCCAGCGGCCGGAACACGGACACCTTGCCCAATCCAAGCGATTGGGATAATCAATGGGCGGTAGCAATCGACATATCCACGGCCTGATTTGTTTTAGATACCCTTCTCTCGCGTCACCATGCCACAGCGAACCAGACTATTTCTCTCCTCAACCACACGGGATCTTGCCCGTCATCGCGAAGTCCTGATTGAAACGCTGCGCGGTGGCCATGGCAGTGCCATAGCCCCAAGGTGGAGGGGTTGGGGTGAGGGTGTTTCAGCCTGACCCATGCCGGGCTGCCAATCTCTCCAAGTCCATCAGCGCCGCTTCCGCTTCCGTTTTGTTGACACTGTCAATCGGTCCGGAATGCAACACTCCGGTTTCCGGCCACCGGCCGTCATACCATTCCGTCCGGAACAACAACCGGAACTTCAGGACCAGACCCGGTAAATCTTGCGTCGGTGTGGCCCAGAAGCGGGATCGCACGTCTTCCACGGCGGCCCAGGCCTGACGTTCCTCTGCCTCCAGAGCCTGTCGCCGCGGCGCCCTCACCCCAGCAATGCGCGCCGTGTCAACCAAGGCAACCGCGTCGCCGTGGTGCTCGCATAAGCGGTAGTAGTCGCGATAGAGATGGGCGAGTGGTGCGTCAGGCCCATCCACCCCGGGCCATCGCGGCAAACCGGAGCACAGCGCACTGGACGGCCCCAAGCTGACCAAGGTTCGGCGCGTCAAGGAGAGTCTGTCATCCATGTCCACCTCCAGCCCAGCATTGTTGGCGCCCAACCATTTTGATGTCTTGTATATATACCAAAAACATCATCGAGTCAATCCGAGACGCAGCGCAGTCCCTGCACCGTGGAGAAACGCCTCATGATTCTGCGCGGCGTCCACCTGCGCGCCGCGCGGGTGTTTCTGGACTGGAACCAAAAGACCCTGGCCCGGAAGGCCGAGGTGTCGCTCCCCACCATCCAACGCATGGAAGCCAGTGACGGCGCCGTGCGCGCCAACCCGGAGACCGTGGCCAAAGTCCAACGCACCCTCGAAGCCGCTGGCATCGAGTTCTTCAACGCCGACGCCCCGGGCGTACGGCTGCGGGCGGGGCTGCGTGGGTCGGAGACTTAGGCGATGAACGATTGCGGTTGGACTCATCAAGGGTCACGTTTCAAGCCGGCTCGCGGGGGCGGCGGCAACGCGAAAGCCGAAGCTGTCGAGCTGGTACGACAGGCGGAATTCACGGCGAGTGGCCGTGCCGACGCGGCCGTCGGTGCTCCGGTCGGGCGCGCTTGAGCGCGCCGCGACTGGGCGTTGCGTTGCGAGACCCGCGCCCGCCGCGGCGCGCTCAAGCGCGCCCTACGCAAGGCCCTGTCGGAATGTCGGCCGTTGCAGCGACCAGGGACTCATCAAGGGTCACCTTTCAAGCCGGCTCGCGGGGAGCGGCGGCAACGCGAAAGCCGAAGCTGTCGAGCCGGTACGACACGCGGAAATCACTGCGCGTGGCCGTGCCGACGCGGCCGTCGGTGCTCCGGTCGGGCGCGCTTGAGCGCGCCGCGACTGGGCGTAGCGCTGCGACCCCCGCGCCCGCCGCGGCGCGCTCGAAGCGCGCCCTACGCAGGGCCCCTGTC
>JANQJV010000311.1 GCA_028281465.1 Azospirillaceae bacterium
TGACGACAGGTTCGGTTTCGGCGCTGAACGAGGAGCGCCGGCATCCCTGCCGGCGCTCCGAAACAGGGCGGCCTGAGGACCGGTCATTGTTTCGGGCCGTTGGTCTTGCCTGTTCATCTCCCGATGAGTTCGCGGCGCACATCGCCAAGACAGTGCTGGATCCGCTCTGCAACCTCCCACTGCCGGACAAATTCGGCCGATGAGCGCTTCAAGATGAGACCGTCGACGGTTTCGACGGCTTGGAGACGAGCGCCGGCCTGCGGCGTCAGCCGCGACGCAACATCTGCCAGCAGGATCGCGGCCAGGGCACCACCGATCGTTATCACGGTGAGCCGCAGGCGTCCCTCTACCCCATCCATCGGCGGTTGGCCATAACAAGACCGTATCGGACCGGGTTTGTAGCCGGCGATAACCAGCCGGGCAGGGGGTGCCGGCACGCCGGGTCCCGAGCCAGCCTCAGGCTCCGGCGCCGTGGGCGACGTTGGGGATGTCCAGCGGCACAAAACCGTAATGTTTCAGCCAGCGCAGGTCAGCCTCGAAGAAGGTGCGCAAATCGGGGATGCCGTATTTCAGCATGGCGATGCGCTCGATGCCCATGCCGAAGGCGAAGCCCTGGTAGCGCGTCGGATCGATGCCGGACATCTCAAGAACCCGTGGATGCACCATGCCGCAGCCGAGAATCTCCAGCCAGTCGCCGTAATTGCCAAGTTTCAGCTCCCCGCCCTTGCGCGCGCAGCCGATATCGACCTCGGCCGAGGGTTCGGTGAACGGGAAGAAGCTGGGCCGGAAGCGCACCGGCAGATCGTCCACATCGAAAAAGGCGCGGCAGAAATCGCTGATGCATCCCCGCAAGTGCCCCATGTGGGTGGTCTCGTCGACCACCAGCGCCTCCACCTGGTGGAACATGGGTGTGTGCGTCATGTCGTAGTCCGACCGGTAGGTGCGGCCGGGGGCGATGATGCGGATCGGCGGCTTCTGCGTCAGCATGGTGCGGATCTGCACCGGCGAGGTGTGGGTGCGCAGAACCCTGGTCTCGCCGTTGGCGGCCGGTGGCAGATAGAAGGTGTCATGCATCTGGCGGGCCGGGTGCTCGGGCGGCATGTTCAACGCCGTGAAGTTGTAAAAGTCGCCCTCGATATCCGGACCGTCCGCCACCACGAAGCCCATTTCGGCGAAGATCGCGACCAGTTCATCCATGGTCTGGCTGATGGGGTGGATCGTGCCCTGGCTCTCCGGGCGCACTGGCAAGGTTACGTCGATCCGTTCAGAGTCCAACCGCACCGCCAGGGCGACATCGCGCAACGCGGCACGCCGGACCTCAATCGCCTCGGCGACCTCATCCTTTACCACATTCAGGGCCGCTCCCCGCTCCTTGCGGGTTTCGGCATCTAGGCCGCCCAGCGCCTTCATCAACGTGGTGATGCGGCCCTTCTTGCCGAGGGCAGCGACCCGCACGTCTTCCAAAGCCGCCAGGTCTCCAGCGGCGGCAATGCTCTCCAGCAACTCGGTCTTCAGGGCATCCAGCATGGGGTCATGGTCCGTCGCGGGGGGCCATCAGGGGCAGTCGGGATGGCCTCGGCCTCCGCCTGACCCACCCCAGACTCGGGTTTTATCAAGCTTGCCGACCGATTGGCCAGTCCGCTTTCGCCCTGGCCGGGTCAGGCGCGCCGGTTGCGTTCGTAAACTGGCAACAGGCTTGGCACCTGGGTCTCGATGGCGGCCAGCCGATTGTTGTCGGCTGGGTGGGTCGACAGGAACTCAAGAGGACGCTGCCGCCCGGCGCTGGCCTGCATCATGTTGCGCCAAAAACCGCCGGCATCGCGCGGATCGTAACCCGCGCGCGCCATGTAACGCAGGCCCAATTCATCCGCTTCGTATTCATGCTGACGCGAATACGGCAGCAACAGTCCATAGGTCACACCGGCGCCCAAGGCGGCGAAGACGATGCGTTGCAGCTCCGGGTCCATCTCGCCCGAGGCGAGATAGGCACCGATCATGAGCGAGCCCTGCGCCGCCAATTGCTGGCTCAGCCGTTCCGCCGCGTGCCGGCCGGCGACATGCCCGGCCTCGTGCCCCATGACGGCAGCGACCTGGGCCTCGTTGTCCATGAGTGGCAGGATGCCGCTGTGGAACGCCACCTTGCCGCCGGGCATGACGAAGGCATTGGGGACCCGGTCCTCGATCACCAGGAACTCCCAATCCAGGTGACCCTGGTTGGACACATCGGCGATGCGCGTGCCGACCCGGCTGACCACGGCATTGGCGGTGCGGTCGCGCGAGATCGGTGCCTGCGCTTTCAGGCTGCTCCAACTGCTCAGCGACATCTGCGCGAGCAGGCTGTCGGGCACGACGATGAACTGGCTGCGCCCAAGTTCCTGATTGTGCTGGCAGCCAGCCAACGCTGCGGTCGCCATGCCGCCAAGGACAACGCCACACATTTCGCGGCGAGACAGCCCCTCGGTCGTCATCGGTCATCACCCCTCGTCGTTCTGATCGGCGGCCCTGCGCGGTGTGGCACCAACGCAACCGCGCATGCACAGCGACCCTAACATTCGGTTGCACACGAACCGACTGCGCAAAGGTCGCAGAGGGAACCGTCACGCGGCCAAGCCACGCACATCTTGCGGGTCGGCGATCCCCTTAAGCGAGTACTGGCCAAGGCTGACCGTGGGATCATCGATCTGGGCGGCGAACTCCGCCGACAGCAGCAGCGACCGTCCCAGTTCCTTCGTCAAGGACTCCAAGCGCGCCGTGCGATTCACCGCCGGACCGATAACGCGGAAATCGAGCCGATCCGGTGCGCCGACATTGCCATAGATCACTTCACCGACGTGCAACCCGACGCCAAAAGCAATTTGCGGCGCCCCATCCGGTTGGCCGGCGTTGAAGAAGGCCGCCGCTTCGAAGGCCTCATGGGCGGCACGCAGGGCGCCGGCGCAGCGCTCCCGAGTCGCGGCCGGTGTCTCGCACGGGAACACCACCAGCATGCCGTCACCGATGAAGTCCAGTATCTCGCCGCCATTGGCCGACACGGCAAACCAAACGGTCTCGAAGTACCGGTTCAGCAGCACGATCGTATGTTCCAACGCCAGGGTCTCGGCGTAATAGGTGAAGTTGCGCAGATCGCTGAACCACAGAGCCGCCTGAATACGCAAGCCGTCGCCGCGCCGGATTAGCCCATTGAGCACGCGGTGGCCGGTCTGCCGGCCAAGATAGGTATCGAGCAGGTGGCGCGCCGTGCGTTTCTGACCGTGGATTTCGATGACGGCAGCGAGAAAATTGGTGACGCGGGCCAGGTGGGCGATGTCCATGTCGGAAAAGCCTTCCGGATCGCGGGTCGTAAAGACCAACGCATTGGACGTGCCATCCTGGAACACCATGGGCATGCCCAAGTAATCCGTGTAACCCTCGTCGCGGAGCTCCTGAAAAATCGCGTGGTCGCGATTCACCGCCATCTGGCGCAGGCATTTGCGAACCGGCCGGTGCTCCTCGTAGATCGTTTGCATCGGGCTGCCGATGTAGGCGCTGCTCCCTTCCACGCTGTGGGTGACGTCGTACACCTGCACGTCGTCGGTCTGCCGAAACCAAGTGATGCCCCAGCCGCGCAGCAACGGGTGGATGGTGCGCACGGCCACACGCATGCGGTCGACCGGCGCCCCGGCGTCCACGAGCCGGTACGCAAGCGCCCGAAACATGACCTGCACATCCGGGATCAGGCGACCTTCCGCGATCAGCCAGGTGAGAGTATCGGTTGGATCCCAGTTTCCCCGCGCCATCGCCCTGCCTTTCGTCCCACGACCCCGGAACGCTTTCCGCTCACTTCGGGTCGCGGAAAACGCTCTAGCCATTTGATTCTCAAGCAAGTCGTGGGCACAGATTGAAACAACCTGTAACGACGACGTGCATTGGCGTGCCGCATCGATCGGACCGTTCTGGTCCGATCGATGCGGCACGCAAAGTCGTAGACGCTCATTTGATGGCTCATATGGACGGGAAGCAACCATTTGAGCCATCATATCGTGTCCCGTGGCCATGTCCCCCCGGGTTGCCGACCCGCGAGCCGGCCGCACGGTCGATAGGCAATCAGATCAGTCAATCCCCGCTCGGCCCGTCACCAACCGCGGCAAACGATCGATCACTTGTAAGACGTCTCTCAGATTGCTCCCGGCAGCAAGCCTGCGACGGTCTTGGAAGACGGCATAGTCCGGTGGCCGCCCGGCGCCTTTGGCAACCTTGGTGACGCGGAACAGCGGCCGTTCGTGGCTGTGCTGGTAGACCGAGAAGACGGCAAGGCCGACACCATGGTCAATCGCGTAATCGCGCCATTCGCCGCGCATGACGCGGATCGTGTACAAGCCGAGCAGTGTCGACAGCTCGGTGCGGTTGAAATAGACTTGTTTGCTCGAACGTCGGTAGGCTGCCAAATTAATCGGCTGGGTCATCGCCGGACCGTCCACCTGTACGCACAACAACACGATGTGCAGCGCCATGCTGACGGCCGGCGGGCGTCATAAATGATTCATACCGGCCGCCGTGTCCGATACACCAAGCGCGCCAGTGGTTCAAGACCGCAGCCAATCCCGACGGCTCCCCGGCCCGGTGCCACGGTGTTGCCAACGCAGCACGCAAAGCCCACCTGAGCCGTCATGGGGCTCACCGGTGAGAGGAGAACGACCATGGTCGCCTTGACGACCCCCGACGCGGCATTCGGCAGTCCCGCGCCACCATTCTCGCTGCCTGGCATCGACGGCCGTGACCACGTCTGGTCGGACATTGCCGGCAAAAAAGGCACGGTGGTGATGTTCATCTGCAACCACTGCCCCTATGTGAAGGCGGTTGCGGGCAAATTGGCCGCTTTGGCACCGGCCCTGAGGCCGCATGGCGTCGGCGTGGTCGCCATCAACGCGAACGATGCGGTCGCCTACCCGGAGGACAGCTTCGAAAACATGAAGCTGTTCGCTGCCAAACACGCTTTCACCTTCCCGTATTTGCACGACGAAAGCCAGGCGGTGGCGCGGGCGTATGGGGCGGTGTGCACACCGGATTTCTTCGGCTACGATGCCACCAGCAGCCTGCGCTACCGTGGACGCCTGGATTCCGCGGGCCGAAGCGAAACCCCCGGAGACACACCGGAGCTGTTCAACGCCATGGTACAGATCGCCGAGACGGGATCCGCCCCGACGCAACAGCTTCCGAGCATCGGCTGCTCCATTAAATGGCGTGATTAGTCGCGAGCCGGCTGGGATGCAGCATCCGGGCGCAGAAGACACCCGGCGCGGACACCAACGGCAATGCCCGGCTCGGCTTGACCGCATGCTGGCGGCTCTGCTATGCGGCGGACCGGTCGGACACGCCCGGCGTTCTGTGGGCCAGCCCGATGCGGGCGGCCGGATGGGCAAGGAGAAACGATGTCGCAGGAAGATGCCCTGATCCGCGAGGTCGAGGAAGATCTGCGCCGGGATCGTGTCGAGCAACTGGCGCGACGCTATGGACCGGCGGCAATCGGGGTGGTGTTGCTGGTCGTTGCAACGGCCGCCGGTTACGTCGGCTGGCAGACCTGGACCCGATCAGCGCGGGAGGACCAGACATTGCGCCTAACCCAAGCGGTGCTGATCGGACAGGGCCAGGGAGCAACGGCGGCAATGGATGCGCTGGCATCCTTCGCCGAGGACACGGATGGCACCGTGGCGGCCTTGGCCAAGCTGATTGAAGCCGGCATGCGCGCCCGTAATGAGGATGTGGAAACCGCACTTTTGCTCTACCGACAGGTCTCTGACGACAGCACAGTCGACCGGTTGTACCGAGACCTGGCGACCGTGCTCCTGGCAACCCACGGTCTCGGCCGACAGGACCAGGATGCCGCTTGGCTGCAAACGCGGCTGGCGACCTTGGCAACGCCGGGCAACCCATGGCGCTTCTCCGCCCAGGAGCTGCTGGCGCTGCTGGCGGCGGAGCAGGGCGATCTGGCGCGGGCGCATGAGATGCTGCAGTCTCTCGCAACGGATTTCGAAACACCGGAGGCCTTGCGCAACCGGGCCGCCAATTTAGCCGAACTCTATGGGAAATCCACCTCATGAGCCGCCGTTCTCCAATCCACGCGCAAAGGCCGTCGATGCGCCTGTTCTCAACTGCTGGCTTGGTTTTGTCGGTCCTCATGCTCAGCGGCTGCAGCGTCACCGAAGGCTGGTTCGGCGATCCGGAGGACGCGCCCCTGCCCGGAGAACGCCTGTCGGTTCTTGAGCTGGAGCGGCGCATCGAAGCCGACCCGGCGTTGCAGGCGGTGACGATAACCTTACCGCCGCCTCAGGCTGTCGCCGATTGGCCGCAGGCCGGCGGCACGGCCGATCATGCTCCGGGACATCTGGCCTTGCCGGAAACGGTTTCACGGCGCTGGACGGCGGATATCGGGTCCGGCTCGGACAGCACTTTGCGGCTGGTCAGCCGGCCGGTGGTGGCGGATGGCCGCATCTTCGCCTTCGACGCCGACGCTGGCCTGGCGGCCCTGGACACCGCGACTGGCAGCCGGCAGTGGACCGTCGACCTGCAGCCCGAGGAAGAAGGCGGGGAGGCGGTCGGCGGTGGCGTTGCCTTCGCCGACGGACGATTATTCGCCACCACCGGCTATGGTGAGGCACTCGCCCTCAACCCGGCCAATGGTACCGTCGAATGGCGGGTCACCATTGGTCCGGTGCGCGGTGCGCCGACCGTGATCGACGAACGGGTGATCGTCGTCACCCAAGACAATCGCACGCTGGCGTTGGCCGTGGACGATGGGGCGATCCTGTGGGAACACACCGGCATCCTGGAAACGGCCGGCCTTGTCGGCTCGGTAAGTGCGGCGAGCGACGGTGGCGTGGTCATCGTGCCCTATTCCTCCGGTGAACTGGTGGCGCTCCGGGTGGCAAGCGGACGACCGGTGTGGGGAGACAGCCTGACCTCGCTGCGCGGTTTCGGGGCGCTGGCACGCCTGGCAGACATTCGCGGTCTGCCGGTCATCAACGACGGCCGGGTCTATGCCATCGGACATGGCGGCCGCATGGTGGCGATCGACAACCGCAGCGGGGCCCGCATCTGGGAACAGGATGTGGGCGGCGTCAACACGCCGTGGCCGGCCGGCAACTTCGTCTTTGTGCTGAGCACTGAGAACGAACTCATGGCTCTCTCGCGCGAATTCGGCCAAGCGCACTGGGTGGTGCAGCTACCCCGGTACGAGGACCCGGAGGACCGGGACGATCCGATCGTGTGGAGTGGACCGGTCCTGGCCGGCGAGCGCCTGTGGTTGACCAGTTCCGCAGGAAATCTGGTGGCGGCGTCACCGTTCGACGGCAGCATTCTCAGTACACTGGAGGTGCCTGGGTCCGTTCTGCTGCCGCCATTCGTGGCTGGCGGCACGCTCTATGTGCTGACGGACGACGCCACCCTGGTGGCCTTTCGCTGACCCGCAACGCGCCTGACACGGTGGCGCCCTATCGACGAGGCGATTCCGGTGTCCTTGACCATCGCCATTGTCGGACGGCCGAACGTCGGCAAATCAACACTGTTCAACCGGTTGGTCGGGCGGCGGTTGGCCTTGGTGGACGACACACCAGGCATGACGCGTGACTGGCGCAGCAGCGAGGCGTCGGTCGGTGGCCTTCGATTCACCGTGCTCGACACCGCGGGGCTAGAAGAGGCGGCCGTCGACAGCCTTGAAGCACGCATGCGGCGCCAAACGGAACAAGCGATCACCGACGCCGACGTAATTTTGTTTCTCATCGACGCCCGCGCCGGGGTGACGCCACTGGATCATCACTTCGCCGACTGGCTGCGCCAGCGAGACCAGCCGGTCATCCTCATCGCGAACAAGGCCGAGGGCCAGTCCGGCACGGCGGGCGTGCTGGATGCCTTTTCCCTCGGCCTGGGCGAGCCGGTGCCCCTGTCGGCCGAACACGGCGAAGGCCTGGCGGATCTGGTCGAGGCGCTATTGCCGTTCGCAGCCGATGACGACGATACGGCCGGAACTCGCGACACCGGCCCAAACAACGCGGCGGACCCGTCCGACGAGGCCACCTCCACCGACCATACGGTCCCAGACCATCGGCCAATCGGTCTGGCGATCGTGGGCCGGCCGAATGTCGGCAAATCCACGCTGCTCAATGCGCTGATCGGCGAGACCCGAGTGCTGGCTGGACCCGAGGCCGGCATGACGCGGGATGCCATCGCGGTGGATTGGCACTGGGGCGACCGCGCCATTCGCCTCGTCGATACCGCCGGTTTGCGCAAGCGGTCCCGGGTGGACTCCCCTCTGGAGCAACTTGCGGTCCAGGACACACTGCGGGTGATCCGCCACGCCCATGTTGTGACACTGCTCATGGAACCAGAGGCGGCGCTGGAGCGGCAGGACCTCACCATCGCTCGCATGGTCTTGGAGGAAGGCCGGAGCCTGGTGATCGGTGTCAACAAATGGGATATCACCGCAGATAGACAGGCCGCCATCGACCAGTTGAAAGACCGCCTGACCACCTCGCTGCCGCAGGCCCGTGGCGTGCCGTGGGTCACCCTGTCGGCGCTCACTGGCACTGGCCTCGACCGCTTGTTGAACACCGTTGTAAGCGTCTATGATTTGTGGAACAGACGTTTATCGACAGCGCAACTGAACCGGTGGCTTGAGGAGATGGCGCGCCGCCATCCGCCACCACTGATTGACGGTCGGACGATTAAGTTGCGCTATATGACGCAGGTGAAGGCGCGCCCGCCCACCTTTGCACTGTGGGTCAGCAAACCGGTGGCATTGCCCGACTCCTACCAGCGCTATCTGGTGCAGGGTCTGCGGACCACCTTTGACCTGCCCGGAATCCCAATACGCCTGCTGTTACGCAAGGGAAAGAATCCGTATGTCACGGACCCCCACGACCGCGGCTTGAGGAAATGACCAGTCGTTGCATCGGCGCTTTTCGCAGAACCGAGTAGCGCGGCACGATGGTTTCGCGGCAGCACTCCTCCTCCTCCGTGATTATGACAGCGAGTCGCCGCCAGACGCCAGCGACGTAAAGCAACGCGGACCATGGCACGACCGCCCGGAGCACATCCTCCTATCCATGGCCCGCCTTGACGACACGGTCGGTTTCGGCGCTGAACGAGGAGCGCCGGCATCCCTGCCGGCTGGACCGCCGCCATCTTGGCGGCCGGCTGCTGGG
>JANQJV010000369.1 GCA_028281465.1 Azospirillaceae bacterium
CGGCCCGAAACAATGACCGGTCCTCAGGCCGCCCTGTTTCGGAGCGCCGGCAGGGATGCCGGCGCTCCTCGTTCAGCGCCGAAACCGAACCTGTCGTCAATGCGGGCCAAGGGTATAGGTCTGGCTGAGCGACGGTTTGGTCGACTCGCTCCACAACCGTCAGATGACGTCTTACGGCGGTATGCCAGGAATTGGCGATCAATGCCTTCTGGAGGCGGCGAAAGCGTGCCCGTGGCATCTTGCTGCCTATGGCGCGCCACCCGTCTTCGACTTGGCTGCGGCCCCTGTGTTCGACAATGTTCCCAACCCAATCCCTGACAAGGTTGAACCGGCAGAGGGACCCGCCTCACCATCGGGCCGGAAAGAAACATAGAGAAGCCACCACGATTCCGGAGACTATTGGCGACTCCCTGGTGCTGCGTCGCACCTTTGTGGTGATTTCCATCGTTCCCTCCCGTCCAAGCCTTGGCCATGCCGGATTGCGACCCTATCTCTGCGTCTTTCGACCGCCGGAGGGCCGATTATGCCGAACCTCGCCCTGCCCGATGAGTCGTTCCGGGACAGCGACGCCGACGGTTTCGACCCGGCGGTGGTGACCGCCCAGGCACGCGATGCGCTCGAGGCCGGCAACGGGGCGGCATTGGCGACGTTGGTGGCGCCGCTGCATCCGGCCGATCTGGCTGATCTGATCGAGACGTTGCCGGCGGCGGACCGCCCGGTGCTGACCAATACGCTGGACCCCGAGCGCTTGGCGGAGGTGCTGCCCGAACTGCACGAGACCGTGCGGGTGCCGTTGGTCGAGCAACTGCCGCCGGAGCACATTGCCACGGCTCTGACCCAGCTCGATTCCGATGACGTGCTGGGCATTCTTGAAGACTTGGATGAGGAACAGCTCGCCGCGGTGCTGAGCACCGTGGATGTGGAAGACCGCGCCTACATCGAAACTGGCCTGTCCTATCCGGAGGACACGGCCGGACGCCTGATGCAGCAAGAGGTGGTAGCGGTGCCGAGGGGCAGTTCGGTCGGCGGCGCTATCGACCGGCTGCGGCGCATGGGCGACGAGGAACTGCCGACCTCATTCTTCGACATGTATGTGGTCGATGCCGACGGGCGTTTCGTCGGCGCGGTGCCAGTGCATCGTATGTTGCTGGCTCCGCGTGCCCAGTCGATCGACGCGCTCATGGTGCCGGATGCGCACCCGGTGGAGGCGCTATCGGCTCAATCCGCCGTCGCCCACGTGTTCCGCCAATACGACGTGGTGTCGGTACCGGTGGTCGACGCCGGTGGTCGGCTGGTCGGCATGATCACCGCCGACGACGTGGTCGACGTGATCGATGAGGAGGCCGACCGCGAACTGATGAACCTGGCGCGCGGTGGGCAGAGCGATCCGCATTGGTCGTTGTGGGAACTAGCGCGGGCGCGCTTCACCTGGCTGTTCGTCAACCTGGGCACCGCCGTGCTCGCCTCGGCGGTGATCGGCCTGTTTGAGGCGGCGATCGACCAGGTGGTCGCGCTCGCCGTGCTGATGCCGATCGTCGCCTCCATGGGCGGCAATGCCGGCACCCAGTCGCTCACGGTGACCGTGCGTGGCCTGGCCATGAAGGAGATTAGGCCGGGCACGGGCCTGCGATTTCTATGTCGCGAAATGGCCGCTGGCGGCCTGAACGGCATTGCTTTCGCCGTCGTTGGCGGTTTGGTCGCTGGTTTGTGGTTTGGCGACCCCTGGCTCGCCGTGGTGTTCGCCGTCGCCATGATCGTCACCCTGCTGGTCGCCAGCCTGGTTGGCACCGCCATCCCGTTCCTGCTGCAGCGCCTGCGCATCGACCCGGCCGTCGCATCCGGTGTCATTCTCACCACCGCCACCGACGTCGTCGGTTTTTTTGCATTCCTGGGGCTGGCGGCGGTCCTGCTTCTGGGGTGAGACGACACGGCAGACCGTGCCCTCACGATCGATAGGATGCCGGCGGCGCTCGACACGATCGTCAATGCCACAACGGACCAAGGTTCGACGGCCGGCATGCTTTCCGGGGACTGATACCAACGGCCCGAAACAATGGCCGGTCCTCGGGCCGCCCTGTTTCGGAGCGCCGGCATCCCTGCCGGCTGGACCGCCGCCATCTTGGCGGCCGGCCGCTGGGCGTGGTCCGGGCCGGCTGGACGCCGGCGGTCCAGCCTGCAAGGAGGCCGGCGCTCCGAAACACGGCGGCCCGAGGATCGGTCATTGTTTCGGGCCGTTGGTATAATACGCTTGGAACCACTTTCTGGGAGGAGAGTTGGCGCTTGGTACTTGCGATAAAGTGGCCGCAGCATTCGTGAAACGCGTTGCATACGCCCTTTGGGTCCCGGCTGCAAGCCCGTGCCAAGGTGGTCGCTAATGACCACTGCGCAGAGTTCTATTGTTTTTTGGGCAAATAGGGATTCAGGTTGACCCGAATGTGATGGAGCAACTCACCAGCTCTTTCTTGAATTTTATTGTATATTTTTATGTAGTCCTGTAGTTTCAGCATCTGGTCCTTTGTTGTGTCTTTGTTTGGTTTGTTTTCCTCAAAGAACTTCTTAAAACGTTCCATCTTTGTAAATAGATCATACCACTCTTCCGCAAGAACATCCACACGTTTCAACGCCTTCCTCGCTCTTTCATCTTTGCTTTGTAGCAGGTGTTCGTATGCTTCATTGTATGCCATTTGCATACCACTGGCTTTCTTTGCCTGTTCCACGATGACCTCGGCGGCCTTTCGTGATTGTTCTGTTAGTGTGAGTTGTTCTTTCTTTTCGTCTGATTGAAGCACATTGGGAAGATCCGCAGCTCGTTTATTGATTGCATTCAATAGTGGCCGATTCACTGTTTTGACAACGCGAGGTTTTAGTCTTGGCCTGGATTTTTGAAATCTCTCTTTTGCCATTTTCTTTTTTTCTGTTGATCCTTGGAGCTGGGCATCCAATGTATCGGCAAAATAGGCCGCAAAACCGCCAATCCAGCCAATAAAGTACCGACAAAGATCAACCAGCAGGATTTCTCGCTCCACTCGGACAACAGCGGATTTAAAGCGTTCCGTCCGATTGTCCATTATAAGTTTATTTTCAGCCTGTTTCAGTGGAAGTAGCAATCGAAAAAACTTATCTTGCACTTGAGCGCCAAGGTATTGTATTTGAGCCTGGGTTTCAATTTTGTCACTTGTTTCCGTTGATGTTGTTAGTTTTTCCTTTAATTCACTGTATTGATCAAGTTCGTTGGAGATAATCTGCAGGTCTTCGCGGAATTTCATCTGCGTGTCTTCCGGCAGCTCCAGAAACTTTTCTCTGTATGCGCTAAGCGCTCTTCCCATTCTCCATGGCGGCCCGTGAAGATAGGAGATAATATGCTCAATACGCTCTGCTGTGAGTGTGTGCACCTCTTCGGCCGTGGACTCTTCCGTGAGACTGCCTGTGTCGTCCGTCGCCGTGTCTTCTGAATGCTCCGCCCTTGTTTCGATTGAGCCCTCGTTAGTTTCTGAAGCTGATTCGGCGAAGTCAGACTCACCTGCCATCATGTCCTCCCCATCCAACCAGACTCTGGTAATCATGCTGACGAGCGGAGTGCCATGAACTTCTCAGGGAGTACTCCCTGAGCTTTTCAAGAGGTGTTCCCTCGACGCTTGGAACGCCTGCACGCGAAGATATGATCTCTGTATCTCCTATGCCACGTCGTTTCGGATACTGTCGGCGATGATCGTGATCCACCTTTGGTTGTCGTGGCAACGGATTGGCCGACGACGGGGTCGGCGGGACATGCTACGGTGCGGAACATTGCGACGACCTCCACGACGTCAGAGCGTTTTCTGCGAACCAACGAGAGCAAGATGCTCGAGAGTGTCGATGAACTCCCCGTTCCAACGGGGTGCTCGTGGTGGCCGCCCCATTTCACGATACTGGTAAGGTCTACGATCAGAACAAGACGTGAGCGGCGTCGTTCAGGCTATTCAGGGACATATTCTGCACGTGGAGGACGGTTTGGCCGATACGGGGATCGTCACTGTCCGCGTCAACCATGACAAGGGTATCCGTGTCGCGGCATATGAATGCAATGAAATCGTCGGCGATCGGGTCTTCGTTGTCGATCCCGAGCCCACCCGGATTGCGGACACGCTCGGGTCACCGCCGGCCACACCTCCTCTTCGCCATCGCTTATCAGGTGAAGCCAAAAAGAATCCGAATTCAACTGAGGCAAACGCCCGAAGATTGGTCCATCCCGAACCGTTCCTGACGGCGGACCCATGGTGTTGGCGCCGGACAATGGCGTCAAAGGCGTAAACTCCCTTATCTTTTCGCATTATACCAACGGCCCGAAACAAGGACCGGTCCTCGGGCCGCCCTGTTTCGGAGCGCCGGCCTCCTTGCCGGCTGGACCGCCGGCTTCCAGCCGGCCCGGACCACGCCCAGCGGCTGGCCGCCAAGATGGC
>JANQJV010000393.1 GCA_028281465.1 Azospirillaceae bacterium
CGGCCGCCAAGATGGCGGCGGTCCAGCCGGCAGGGATGCCGGCGCTCCTCGTTCAGCGCCGAAACCGAACCTGTCATCAATGCGGGCCATGGGTATGAGTCCCATTCACATTTGTAGATCGACGATTGTGTTATGATGGAATTGTTTTGCATCATTGTAAGAAAATTCAAAGTCGCTTTAGATCGGCGCTGCGTTCAATGTGGGTTGAATCAGCGTTCGATCATGGTTCAGCGGTCAAGGCGATGTCATGTGCCACCGACCATCGTCAGCCACTCATCCTCGCTCAGCACGGAGACCCCGAGTTCTTCCGCCTTGGTGACCTTGCTACCGGGGTCGGCACCCGCGACCAGGTAGTCGGTCTTGGCCGAAACCGAACCGGTGACCTTGGCGCCCAGCGCCTCGGCGCGCGCCTTGGCCTCCTGGCGCGATTGGCGGCTGAGCGTGCCGGTGAAGACGATGATCTTGTCCGCCAATGGCGACGCTCGAACCGCCGTGGGGCTGGCGAAATCTGCCACCGTCATCTCGCTGGCCAAATCATCCAGCACGGCCTGGTTGTGCGGCTCAGCGAAGAAGGCAAGCATGTTGTCGGCCAGAGCCGGGCCGACCTGGTCGATCGCCACCAGGTCCTGGTAGGCTTGGCTGTCCCGGTCTTGTCCCGCAGCCATCGCCGTCCGCAAATTCGACAGTGACGCATAGGTGCGCGCCAACAGCCGCGCCGTGGCTTGTCCAACCTGGCGGATGCCGAGGGCATAGATGAAACGGTCGAGCGGCACCTGGCGCCGCGCCTCTATGGCCTCGAACAAGTTCTGTGCCGATTTCGGTCCCCAACCGTGACGGCCGTGCAACGGAGTATCTGCCGTTTTGTCGGCGTCCGCGAGCCGGAACAGGTCTCCCGGCCGTCGTACCAGGCCCTCTTGGAAGAACGCCTGAATGATCTTATCGCCTAGACCATCCACATCCAAGGCATCCCGCGACACGAAATGGCGGAGCCGTTCCACGGCCTGAGCCGGGCAGATCAGGCCACCGGTGCAGCGGCGCACCACTTCGCCCGGCTCCCGCACGGCCTGGCTGCCGCACTCCGGACACAGTTCAGGGAAGACGAAGGGGGCAGTGCCGTCCGGCCGTTCGTCCAACACGACCTCTACCACCTGCGGAATCACATCGCCGGCGCGCTGCACCACGACCGTGTCACCGGGGCGCACATCCTTGCGTGCGATTTCGTCTTCATTGTGCAAGGTGGCTCGCGACACAATCACGCCGCCAACATTAACCGGTTCCAGGTGGGCCACCGGCGTCAATGCGCCCGTCCGTCCGACCTGGATGGCGACGGCGAGCAGTTTAGTGCGGGCTTGTTCGGCCGCGAATTTATGCGCCACGGCCCAACGCGGCGCCCGGCTGACGAATCCCAGACGGTGGCGCAGGTCGAGCCGGTCAACCTTATACACCGCTCCGTCGATGTCGTAGGGAAGGGTGCTGCGCAGCCGATCGAGCTCGGCGTAGTAGGCAAGCAGTGCCTCAGCGCCATCACAAAGCTGGGCTGGTTCGTTGAGCATGAAACCCAAATCGGCGAGGCGCGACCGCACCGTCCGATGCCGTTCGCCTAGGGATTCGGACACCTCGCCCAGCGCATAGCCGAAGAACCGCAGCGGTCGTCCGGCTGTCACGGTCGCGTCGAGTTGGCGTAGGCTACCGGCGGCACCATTGCGCGGGTTGGCGAACGGTTGTTTGCCCGCCTCAAGCTGGCGCCGATTGAGCGCAAGAAAATCCACTCGGCGCATGTAAACCTCGCCACGCACTTCGAGGACGGCTGGCGCCGGGCCGGTCAAGCGTTTGGGGATGTCGGCAATGGTGCGGACATTGGCGGTGACGTCTTCGCCCTCGCTGCCATCTCCGCGGGTCGTGCCTTGGATCAGTTCGCCGCCCTCATAGCGCAGGGAGAGCGACAGGCCGTCGATTTTAGGCTCGGCCACGAAATCCAACGGTTCACCCGCGTCCAGATTGAGGAACCGACGCACTCTGGCGACGAACTCGTGGACATCCGCCGCCTCAAAGGCGTTGCCCAACGACAGCATGGGCACGGCATGGCGCAACTTGCGGAATCCGGCGGCCGGCGTTGCGCCCACGCGGCCGGTCGGGCTGTCCGGCCGACGCAGTTCCGGAAAGCAGGCCTCCAGCGTTCCCAGCCGCTGGCGCAGCCGATCGTACTCGGCATCGGGAATCTCTGGACGATCCTCCTGATGATACCGTTGGTCGTGGTACGCTACCGCTTCGGTCAATGCCGCTATTTCGACGGCGGCTTGGTCCGGCGTCAATTGCTCAACCGGGAGGGTGCGCACGGCGTCAATCATGGAGCCTCGCGGAAACGGGTCACCGGTACCGCCACCATAGCTTGGTCTGCAAAGCCTGCGAAGGCCCCGTCGCGATCGGACCGACGGCGGACTTGGGTGATGGACCTGGCTCGGCTATGGTCGCGCCCATGACAGCCATGCCCCCCGACGCCGGCCGCTCGGCTCCCGGCTCCAATCTGCCCGAGTTCAGCGTCTCCGAACTGGCCCAGGCCCTAAAGCGTACGGTCGAGGATGCGTACGGATACGTTCGTGTGCGTGGCGAAGTGTCTTCGTCGAAGCGGCACAGTTCCGGTCACCTGTACATGCGACTGAAAGACGATCAGGCCGTGCTCGAGGCGGTGTGCTGGCGCGGCAGCGTGGCCCGGCTCAGAA
Source organism: Azospirillaceae bacterium (assembly GCA_028281465.1). Classification (GTDB taxonomy): domain Bacteria; phylum Pseudomonadota; class Alphaproteobacteria; order Azospirillales; family Azospirillaceae; genus JANQJV01. Next base: position 2,721 of record JANQJV010000393.1, read on the forward strand.
TCCACCCGGACGACGGCATGGAGGTGGTGGCCAGCGGTCGGCTCACCACCTATCCGGGGCGGTCGCAATACCAGCTCGTGATCGAGTCGCTGGAGCTTGCCGGCGAAGGGGCGCTGCTCAAGCTCTTGGAGGAGCGTAAGCGGCGATTGGCGGCCGAAGGGTTGTTTGCTGCCGACCGAAAGCGGCGATTGCCGTATCTGCCCAGCGTCATCGGTGTGATCACCTCGCCCACGGGGGCGGTGATCCGCGACATTCTGCATCGGCTGGCAGACCGTTTCCCAAGCCACGTCCTGGTCTGGCCGGTCGCCGTGCAGGGCGAGTTGGCGGCGGGACAGGTCGTGGCCGCCATCGAGGGTTTCAATGCCCTTGCTTCGAACGCCGCCGTGCCGCGGCCCGATGTTCTGATCGTGGCGCGCGGTGGTGGGTCGCTCGAAGACCTGATGACGTTCAATGAAGAGGCCGTGGTGCGCGCCGCTGTCGCCAGCGCCATTCCACTGATCTCGGCGATCGGACACGAGACTGATACGAGTCTTCTCGATCTGGCCGCCGATCTGCGGGCGCCGACACCGACGGCCGCGGCGGAGATGGCTGTGCCGGTGCGCTCAGAGTTGACCGCCCAGCTACTCGATCTGACGCGGCGTCAGGTTGGTGCCTTAGGCCGAATGATCGAGGAGCGTCGCGTCCGGGTCGATGGGATGACGCGTGGTCTGGGCGATCCGCACAAGCTCCTGGAGACGGTGTTTCAGCGCTTGGATGACCGGACCGAGCGGTTGCACCGAGCTGTCCTGTCTGTGGTTGTGGCCCGTCGGAGCCAGATCGTCGAACTGGCGGCGCGGTTGTCGCATCCGCGCGACCGCCTCGCGGCGGCCGGCAACCGGCTGACTGCTGAAATGCGCGCATTGGGTCAGGCCTTGCGTCACCGGGTGACGGGCCTGGCAGACCGGTGCGGCCAGATAACCGAGCGGCTTAGTGCCGTCGGCCTGCTTCGGTCGTTGGCCGAGGTCGGGGGCCGGACCGGCCAGGCAGGCGACCGGCTCGACCGGCTGGTCCGACAGGACCTGACGGTACGGGCCGGCACGCTACAGTCGCTCGGTCAGCGCCTGGACAGTTTGTCCTACAAGGGCGTCCTGCAACGCGGCTATGTTGTCGTCCGTTCCGCCGACGGGCAGCCGGTGACGGCGGCCGCCGACACCAAATCCGGTCAGGCCGTGACCCTGGAATGGCATGACGGTCGTGCGGAGGCATGGGTTGGTAGCGAGACCGATGCCGCACCGCCGCCGGTCTCCCGGCGCCGCGGTGTGAAACCCGCCAAGGATCAGGGAACGCTGTTTTGAGTGTGGATCGCCTTGTCTATCCAGAGCGCAGGGTCCAAGAGCGCCGATACCGTCGCGGTCATTGACGGCTGCAACACCAATGGGCCGGTCAACTGACCCCTGCATAAAGCTGTTCAGGTGAACCAGAGACGACGACGCACGCCCCTCTCCCTTTGGGTGAGATCGCCACACCATTGGGCCTATCGGCCAGTCCGTAGGGTGTGGCGATCTGCCGGCACGGTCTTGCGGGTCTCGAGGGCTTCGGGGCAGATCGCCACACCATCCGGCCTATCGGCCAGCGGCAATGCCAGATGGTGGGGCACGGCGCCTCTGCGCTTGTCCTGGAAATCCGCGGTCCGTGCGCGCCGTGCCCCAACCTTGTCTGATTGGGCCATGCCATCGTCTGGGTGCTTAGGAGATGCGGGCCGGTTCGTTGACCGACGGGCCGGCCCGCAGCGAGGATGAGACCAACGGCCGGAAACAATGACCGGTCCTCGGGCCGCCCTGTTTCGGAGCGCCGGCAGGGATGCCGGCGCTCCTCGTTCAGCGCCGAAACCGACCGTGTCGTCAATGCGGGCCATCGATATGAGACGCCGTCCCCAACCAAGAGCCAAGCGCTCGTTTCGGAGCAGGGTGCCGTCCTCGCGCTTCTGCGTGTGATGTCGAACAGTTGAGTGGCGCCCGACGCCGCAGACAAGGGAGACACGCATGGGCACGAAACCAACCGCATCACCGTCGGACGCACCCGACTTGCGATTCGGCAATCGGACCGCGGGTGTGTTTCCGTTTTGCTCCGAGTGATGCCCCCTATTCCATTGCCTCGATGAAGGTGATGGTCGTTTTCAGCCCCTGCTGCATGTGGTCCTCAAGGTGCGCCAGCATGGCCTCCAGATCATCCCCGCAGGCGCGGTCGATGTAGACGTCATGGGCCTCACGCCGCGGGCCCAACCGGCCGTGGGCCTGCTGGTGCATCACGAAGTAGAACTGCAGATTGGGGCGCAGACGCGTCCAGCTCTTTTGCAAGAGGGTGTGACCGGATACTTCATAGCACCAGCCGTGCAGCTCCAGCTCCCGCTCGATGGCGCCAAATGGATCGGACTGACTGTCGATCACCTTGGTCAGCGCCCGATGGCGTGCTCGCAGGTTGGCCAGCGCTTCCGGAGTGCGTTTTGCCCAACACTGCTTGAACGCAAATTGCTCGAGCGCGGTGCGTAGCGAATAAACCTCTTCAATATCCCTGCGCGTGACCGATCGAACAAAGATGCCTTTATAGGGCTGCGAGACCAGGAGGCCGATGTCCACCAGTTCGCGGATTGCCTCTCGCAACGGGCCGCGGCTGATGCCTAGTGCCTTGGCCAGGTGCGTCTCCGTGAGCCGCACGCCGGCGCCAACCTGTCCGGAGACGATGAGGTCCCTCAGACGATCGACGGTCTGGCCGCGCAGCGTGGAATCAGCAATCGGGCGGAGCGAGGCCAGGGCAGTCACGCCTTGCCCGCCACGTGATCTTGCACGAGCTGCCTGTAGAGGCCGCGGATACGGTCGGTCACCGGCCGGATGCCGTCGCCGATCGGCTTGCCGTCGATCACGGCCACGGGGGTCTGGGCGCCGAAGGTTCCGGTCAGGAAGGCCTCGTCGGCGCCATAGGCTTCATAAAGCGAGTAATTCTTCTCGTGCACCGGGATGCCGTCGGCGCGGCAAAGGTCGATGACCTTCTGCCGCGTCACCCCTTTCATGCAGTGGTCACCCGTGGAGGTCCACACCTCACCCCGGCGGACCACGAAGAAGTTGCAGGCATTGGTCGTGTTTACGAAGCCGTAGGGATCGAGCATCAGCGCTTCGTCCGCACCGGCTTGTTCGGCCTGCAGGCAGGCAATGACACAGTTCAGTTTGGAGTGGCTGTTGTATTTCGGGTCCTGGCTCATCGGCAGGCCCCGCACCTGCGGCACGGTGGCCAGGCGAACGCCCCGGGACTGCAATGCGTCGATTGGTCTCGAATGCTCCATGATGATCACCAGCGTCGGACCCGAGCGGGACAACGACGGATGTTGAAACGGGCGGACCTTGACTCCGCGGGTCAGCATCAGCCGGCAATGGACGTCCGTCACCATACTGTTGGCGTGCCGCGTCGTTTCCAGTGCCGCGAGAATGCCGGCCTGGTCCGTGCCCACATCCAGGGACACGGCCTTGCACGCATTGAAGAAGCGATCCATGTGGTCGTCGAAGAACGCCCATATGCCATCGTGGAGACGGAGCCCCTCCCAAATGCCGTCGCCAAGCATGAAACCGGAATCATAGACCGAGACCTTGGCCCGATCGCGCGGCAGCAGCTCTCCGTTCACATAGATCAGGATGTCCCGGTTACGCGGATCGTCCTCGGCATCATGGGTCGTGTAGCTTGCCATGACCGTTCGCTTGTCCTCAATCGATCTGGGGTTCGGGCAGGCGAAAGGTGCCGTGGCCGCGTAGGAAGTTCTTCGTGCCTTGCTGTTTGGGATAGGTGAGAACCTCCGACGGGGTGCCCTGTTCAAGAATGCGCCCTTCGGATAAGAACAAGACCCTGTCGGCAACAGTATAGGCGAAACCGAGCTCATGGGTGACGATCAGCATGGTCTTGCCTTCTTCTGCCAACCCCTTCATGGTTTCGAGAACTTCGCCTACCAGTTCGGGGTCAAGCGCCGACGTCGCCTCGTCGAACAGCATGATCTCTGGTTCCATGGCCAAGGCTCGGGCGATGGCCACGCGCTGCTGCTGGCCACCGGAGAGCCGGGCAGGATAGTCGTTCGCCTTCCAGCCGAGCCCGACTTTGTTCAGATAGGTCTCGCCACGCCGCTGGCATTCGCGGGCGTCGCAGCGCAAAACCGTGCGCGGCCCCTCCATTACGTTTTGCAGCGCCGTCATGTGCGGGAACAGGTTGAATTGCTGGAAGACCATGCCGACCCTGGCGCGCAGCCGGGTCAGCTCCTCTTCTTTGTACTGGACGCGGCCGTTGCGTTCCCGTCCCACCAGGTCACCGTCAAAATGGATGCGGCCGGCGGTCGGCATCTCCATGAAGTTGATACAGCGCAGCATCGTCGACTTGCCGGAGCCGGACGCGCCCAAGAGCACAACCACCTCGCCGCGGGCGACCTCCAGGTCGATACCCTTGAGGACCTCCAGATTGTCGAACGACTTGTGCAGACCCTCCAGGCGCAGAACAGGGGACATGCGGTCAGCTCCGGACGTTACGGCTGGTCTCGAAGCGCCGGACCAGGACGGTCGCGGGGAACAGGATCGCGAAAAAGATGAGGGCCACGGCGGTATACATTTCGATCGGGTTGAAGGCGATGGTGGAGATCACCTTGGCCTTGTGCATCAGTTCGCCGTAGGCAATGACCGAGGCGAGCGAGGTCATCTTGAAGAGTTCCACGGCCCGGTTCATGAACGCCGGCAGCATGCGCCGGATTGCCTGGGGCAGAATCACACGGCGCATTTGCTGCCAATAGGTCATGCCGAGCGCCTTGCCGGCCTCCCACTGCCCGCGCGCGATGGATTGCAGGCCGGCACGGTAGATTTCCGAGGAGAATGCCACCGTGTTCAACGTGAGGCCTAGCGTGGCGGCTGTGAAGGCATTGATCTGGAACGGCGCGATGATGGGAAACGCAAAGAAGAACCACATGATCTGTACGAGTACCGGTGTGTTGCGGAACACCTCGACGAAGACCGAGGCCGGGTCATGCAGCCAGCGATTGGCCGAGTATCGCGCCGCGCCGACGAAAAGCCCGAAGAAAAGCCCGAGCGCCAGGCAGGTGGTGCCCAAGATCAGGGTGTTCTGCAGGCCTTCCAGCAGAAGCGCTCGGTTGACCAGGACGGCGGAGAAATCCCATCGGTAGTCCATGCTGACCACCCTCAGTGCACGATGGTTTCGCCGGAGCGGGCGAGGTGTTTTTCAAGCCGCCGGATGGCGACGGAACAGGCAAAGATCACGACAAAGTACATCGCTGCCGCGATGGTGAAGACCTCGATGGTGCGGAACGTCGACTGGGCGATGCTGTTGGCCTGGTAGAGCAGGTCGGCGTAAGAGATCGTGCTGACCAGCGTCGTGGTCTTCATCAACTCGATGGCGCGCTCGAGGAACGCGGGGATCATGCGCTTCACCGCCTGCGGCAAGATGATGCGGCGCAGCGTCTGGTTGCGGTTCATGCCGATGGCCTTGGCGGCTTCCCATTGGCCTACTTCGATGGACTGAATGCCGCCACGGAACACCTCGGCGAAGAAGGCGGAGCTCTGCAGGGAGAACGTGAGAATGGAGGCCCGGAACGGATCGATTTCCACCCCGATCAGGATCGGCAAGGCAAAAAAGAACCAGAAAAGCTGTGCAATCGGTGGCGTCGTGCGCAGGAATTCGATGACGAATGCCGCGGGCAGGCGGATCGGCCAGCGTCCGTAAAGGCGCAGAAGCGCCAGAAAAAGACCGAGGGGAACGCCGAACAGCAGTGAAAGGCCCGTCACTTTCAGAGTGTTGACGAGACCCAGCCACAGCAGGTCGAAATCCCGCAGAACGATGGCGAAATCCCATTCGTAGCCCATCGTCGACCATGCCCCAAGGATGCCGGGACGAGTGTTCCGTCACCCGCCCCGATCGTTGCCGGATCACCAGTTCTCGCGGCGAATGGCCGGCACACTGGCGGGATCGACACCGAACTCGATCAGGAACTCCTCGTACCAGACCTGGGTCTGACCGGTCTGATAGTAGTAGGAAATTGCCGTGTTGACCCAGTCGCGCCAGCGTCCGTCCCCATCGCGCCGGACCCCGGCGGAGGAGGCCGACTGGCGGATCGGTTCCGGCAGCACGATCTGGCCCCGGCCGATGCGCTGGCGCATGGCGATGAGCGGCGGGTGGAACAGGGAGACCGCATTGACGCGCCGTGATTGGAACGCGGCCACCGCCTCCCCGTTGGATGGAAAGCGAAGGATCTCCGTTTGTGTCAGGCGGGCGGAGACATAGCTGTCCATGGTGGTGCCCTGCGTCACGGCAATCTTGATGCCGGGCTGGTTCAAATCGTCCCAAGTTTCGATGGTCAGATCGTCATCGGCAAGCACCGCCAACGCATAATACAGGAGCGGTTGGGGTGGGAAATCGACGGCCATGGCGCGCGCCGGCGTGGCGTCGAGCACGAACATGATGTCGATCTGGTCGGCCTGTAGCGCCGAGACCGCGGTGCCCCAGGTGACCTCGACAAACGCCACGTCGACCCCGAGGGTTTCGGCCATAGCCGAGCCGATCGAGATACCGAGACCAGACCATGCACCGGTGGCCGGATTGAAGAAGTACCAGGGCGGCGCTTGCGTGACCCCGATCCGGAGCGTGTCGCGCTCCTGGATCGCGTTCCAGGTCGATGGTTGCTGCGCCTGAGCTGCGGCGTTGAGGCCGATGGTGGCCGCAAGCGCGATGATGCCGGCACCGATCATTTTGCCGAATTGCCTGATCATGGGATCACCTCCAATACCAAAACCGCATGGCAGCGTCGCGCAAGCCTGTAGGATTGTCAACAATCCATCAATCCCAATGCCGGAATTGGGCTCCGCGTCCGCGTGATGTCGAAATCGGGAACCCCGAATGGAGCCCGGCACCCGCTGTGAGGCATAGCCACTCTCGTTTGGGTCCGTGTGGACAGCCGGGCAGAGACGGTGCGCGCCGTGAACGGCGTCCTCGACCGTCCTCACCCAACGCTGTCCGACGACCGAGCGGCGGAAATCCGAGGCGATTGGTTGTTCCATCCGACCGTCATGCAGGCACCGGACGGCGAGGCCCCGGCGTCGGCGCTCCGTTGCGCTGTGGATCAACGGCGGTCTCGCCGTGCGCTCAGGAATTCCGACCGCGGAGGAGCCGGCCATCTTGGCGTGACACCGCGACACCGTGATGCCGCTCCCGGTCGCCGAGTTCGACGAAGGCATCTACACGGCCACCCCGGCCCACAGGGACGTGACAAGGGCCTATCCCGGCAACGATCAAGCCATGGATCGACCCCTTGTCGGTGGTCCAACCCCTCGTGCTATGCTTCGACGACCGATGCTGCCAATCCGGTGTCGAGAGTTTGACCATGATACCCATGGCCCGCATTGATGACAGGTTCGGTTTCGGCGCTGAACGAGGAGCGCCGGCATTCCTGCCGGCTGGACCGCCGCCATCTTGGCGGCCGGCTGCTGG
>JANQJV010000400.1 GCA_028281465.1 Azospirillaceae bacterium
AAATATAGTAGCAAAAGCAAACTTCGCTGCTATATATGCGCTCGGAAAACTGGACTGTTTCATCCCCGGCAGGTCGGCCGCAAGGCCGGTGAGTGACTACGACCGGTCATCGAACGGGGCCGTCGGTGTTGAGTCCGCCCGGTTCTCGGGGCAGGGATTTGTGGCGGGGGAGGCGACCTATCGCGCCACATCGGCCGGGCCGAACACACAAGACGCCAGGCCGTCGCGCGTCACGGTGCGCATGCGGCGGCGCACGCTGTCGAGACGCCGTTCCAACACATCTGTCGGCCGTCGCGGCGACCAATCGCGCGGATTGGGGAGAACAACGGCAAGCCGCGCTGCTTCGATGCGGTTGAGCCGTGCTGCCGATTTGCCAAAGTGGTGTCGGGCGGCGGCTTCGGCGCCGTAGACGCCATCGGCCCATTCCACAATGTTCAAGTAGACCTCGAGGATGCGGTGCTTGGACCACACCAATTCCATCACGCCGGCGAAATAGAACTCCAGCAGCTTGCGCACCGGATCTCGCCCTGGCCAGAGGAACGCATTCTTGGCGGTTTGCTGGGTGATGGTGCTGGCGCCACGCAGGCGGCCACCGGCCCAATATGTGTTCCAAGCCGCCCTGATCTCGACCGGATCAACGCCCCAATGTCGGCAGAACCGGGTGTCTTCAGACGCGATCACGGCGGTTACCAAATGGGGTGAGATGGCACCCAGCGGCACCCAGTGCTGGTCGATACCAACGCCGTGCACGACGGCACGCCACAGCATGAGAGCCGTCGCCGGCGGTGCCACCACACCATACACCGCGACCCAGGCCAAGCTCAGGACAGCGGCAACCAGTACCAAACGCCGGACCAAACGGCCCAAGCGCCGGTGCCAGGAGTTGGGTCGTCGGTCGACTGTCCCGCCGCCCGTCCGTGTCGCGGCCCGCCGGGGTAAAACCCGCCGGCCACCGGGATGTGTTGCCATCGCCTTGCCGACCCGCCTCCTGGACGCTGCCCTGACCCACGTTGTCAGCTCAGCGTAATGACATATTGGTCAATGACCGCCGGCGGCCGTTGGCGCGGGCGCCGCATCGCCGCGTTGACCCGGTCGACGATCCTTTGCCCGACCGGGCGTCGGCTCACCAGACGATGGTTGTCGGTCTGGTAGACCGGTTCCACCGATAGGCGCAATGTGTCGGTCGGACGGAACCCTTGGACAACGCTCAAGCGAACCAGCCGCTCGATGTTGGCCCCGCGCAAGCGGCCGACAGCGACCATGCACGGGCCCAAATCGTTGCAGGTGAGCACGCGAAACGCCGGTTTCGTCTGCGCCTCGCCCATCCAATAGGCCCCCACCGGGCCGTCGTGACAGTCGCCCACCACACCGATCGGACCGTCGGAGAAGACCAGCTCGATCAAGCGCTGTGCCGGCGTGCCGAGATCACCGCTGTCCTCCACCGTCTCGCACGACGCAAAGCGTAGCAGACTTCCATCATCGAGGGGGCCGTGTCGTTCGCCTGCCGCCGGTGGTCGATTTTGCGCCGTCGGAGCGCCTATGCTGGCGCCCATGAATGCCACGATCGTCTTCGAGTCGTCTCCGACGGTGCCGTTGCCCAACATACCCACCGTGCTACCGAGGCCGGAAGGAGCCCTCTGGCTGGCCCCCGACGGCGAGGTGGAAACCGTGCCTCTGGAAGCCTTGGCAGCCCGCATTGCCGACACACCCGTTCTGGTGTGCCATGCCAGGGCGGTCATGCGGCGGCTCAGGGTACGCCGACTGGCGGCGTTCGACGTGTTGGAGTTGTTCGCTTTCGTCTACCCGGCCCGGGCTTGCCTGCCGACTCCAGAGGGGTTGGCGGCGGTCACCGGTCTGCCCCGGCCGACGACGCCGGAACAAGCGGCGCTCACCCTGCGACAGGCCGCATCGCGGCTGCTGCTGGCGGTGGCCGGCGAACCGCGCGAGCCGCGGTCCGACCCGTCGGCGTTGGCGCACGCCATGGGACAAGGTGGCTGGGCCTGGGGCCCCTTCGTCCTGGCAGCTCGCGGAGAGCCGAACGAGATTCCGGTGGGCCGTCGACAGTTGGCCTGGCAGGCCTGGCGTGGCCTGACCGAATGGGCGGCGGAGGCGCCCGAACCACCGCCTGGGCAGGTGCCCGTGAGCGCCGCCGAGGCCCGTACACGCCTGGCCGCGCTGTTGCTCCACGGGAGCCGCGGGGCAGCCGTAGAGCCCCGGCCGCAGCAGGCGGATTTCGCCAGCGCCGTGAGTCTGGCGTTCACGCCACGGGAGTCGGCGGACGGCCCCAATCTGGTGCTGGCCGAGGCAGGAACCGGCGTTGGCAAGACCCTCGGTTATCTGGCACCGGCAACGCTCTGGGCGGAAAAGAACAAGGCAGCCGTATGGGTTTCCACCTTCACGCGCAACTTGCAAACGCAGATCGACGCCGAGCTGGACCGTTTGCACGTGGACCCCTCCGACAAGGCACGGCGCGTGGTCGTGCGCAAGGGACGCGAGAACTATTTGTGTTTGCTGAACTTCGAGGATGCCACCCGGCAGGCGACGCTGAATTCGCGTCAGGCTACAGCCCTCGGGTTGATGGCGCGTTGGATAGCGGTCACCCGCGACGGCGACCTCAAGGGAGCCGACTTCCCCGGTTGGTTGCCCGACCTCCTGGGCCAGGCCGACACCCTCGGCTTGGCCGACCGACGCGGCGAATGCGTCTATTCGGCGTGCGAGCACTACAACCGCTGTTTCATCGAACGCAGTATCCGTCGGGCGCGGCGGGCCCACATCGTGATCGCCAACCACGCGCTGGTCATGGTGCGCGCCGCCCTCGGCACCGAAGACGGCCATGCCCCAACACGCTACGTGTTCGATGAAGGCCATCATTTGTTCGATGCGGCGGACAGTGCGTTCTCCGGACATCTAAGTGCGCGCGAGACCGCAGAGCTGCGGCGCTGGCTGCTGGGCGCGGAAGGCGAGCGACGCAGCCGGGCACGCGGTTTGCGCCGGCGGCTTGACGATCTGGTCGGACCGGATGGACCCGAGGCGGCGTTTCTCGACCAGGTATTGACGGCGGCGCGCACCTTGCCGGGAGAAGGCTGGGCGGCCCGGTTGGCCGCCGGCACACCGCGGGGACCAGCGGAAGTCTTCTTGTCTTTGGTGCGCCGGCAGGTGCTGGCCCGTGCGGTCCATGTGGATGGGCCGTATAGTGTGGAGACCGAACCGCAGCCGGCCATGGACGGTGTGGCCGAGGCGGCCTTGGCGCTGGACCAAGCCCTGGGACGGTTGGCGGCGCCCCTGGTTGGCCTTGCCGGTGCGCTGGCGACCCGCCTGGATGCGGAGGCCGACCAACTGGACAGCGAACAACGTCGGCGGATCGACGCGATGGCGCGCGGGCTGGAGCGCCGTGCCGCCATGGACATGGCCATGTGGCGTGGCATGTTGACAGGCTTGTCCAGCGATCCGGGCCCCGGTTTCGTCGACTGGTTCGGCATTGAGCGCGCCGACGGCCGGGAGGTGGACGTGGGCTTTCATCGCCACTACGTCGACCCCATGCGGCCGTTTGCCCGCATCGTCGCCGCGCCGGCCCACGGTGTCGTGGTAACCTCGGCCACGCTGACGGATGGCACCGGCGATACGGAGCACGACTGGCGGACGGCAGAAAATCGCTGCGGCGCTGTCCATCTGCCGACACCGGCGATGCGCGCGAGCGTGCCGTCACCCTTCGATTACGCTGCCCAGACTCGGATCTTTGTCATCACCGACCTTCGCAAGGACGATGCCGACCAGGTCGGAGCAGCGTACCGGGAGCTGTTCCGCGCCGCCGGCGGAGGTGGCCTCGGCTTGTTCACCAACATCGGCCGCCTGCGCGCGGTGCATTCGCGAATCGCCGGGGCGCTCGAGACCGACGGCATCCCCTTGCTGGCCCAACACGTCGACGGGCTGAGCCGGGAGGCCTTGATCGACATTTTCCGTGCCGAGCCAGCGTCGTGCCTGCTCGGGACCGATGCGGTGCGCGACGGCGTCGATGTCCCCGGCCGATCGCTGCGTCTGATCGTCTTCGACCGGGTCCCCTGGCCACAGCCCAGCCTGCTGCACAAGGCACGGCGTGATGCTTTCGGCGGTCGCAAATATGACGAAATGGTGGTTCGGTTGCGCCTTAAACAGGCGTTTGGCCGTCTGGTGCGACGGAGCGACGACCAGGGCGTTTTCGTGTTGTTGGATGCCGCCATGCCGTCGCGGCTTTATGGGGCGTTTCCCGAGGGCATCGGGCCGGAGCGCGTCGGACTGGCCGAAGCGGTTAGGCTTACGGCAGCGTTCCTCGACCGTCCGGCCGGATGACGCGGACTGGCCAGCTCACGCTGGAGTTTTCGCCGGAGGGCCACGGCCACGTCGGCCCCGGCAGCCACCGGCATGGCGAATGCCCCCGGGCCGCCGATCACGGTGTCGCGGGCATACGCGTCCAACCACGGAAACGTATCGAGGACGGCAAGCACGTTCACCGTGATTCCGGCATCGGCCAAACGGTCACGGGCCGTGGCCGGGTCGATGCCGGCATTGCTGAAGCCGTTGGCCACCAGATCGATGATGCAACGGTCGGCACCACCGGGCAGACTGGCAAAGCGGTCGGCCGCGCGCAGCAGAGCGGCGCCAATGGCGGTGTTGCCGCGCGGCCGAGGGTGGGGCAGGGCGTCCAAACGCGCTGCCAGCGCGGCGACATCGGCTTCGTCAACCATGCGGGCCCATGGCACGAGTACCTGGAGACGCTCGGGACCGGCATATCCCACCACGGTCACGGCGATCGGTGGGCCGGCGTCGGCAAGACCGGCACGGACCGACGCATCGCGCAGTGCCAAGGCGTGGCCACGGAGCTGGAACGCCAAAGCGCCCGGGGTGACGCTGGCCGACAGATCCAGGGCCAGGACCAGCGCCGCTGCCGCTCGCCTGGTGCTGACCGTGGCGGCCAAGGTCGCCGCCGACAAAAGGGCGGTGGCGCGTCGGCGACCGACCCGCATGGGTGCCCCTGTCATCATGCCTGCCATTGAGATGGGTCGCGGCGGGACATGGCCGAACCGCAGTTGTTACGTTCGTAGGGTCGAAACGACGGTCAGTGATGATACGGCAACCGTGTCGCTACACCGACGCTGGTCATCACGAACATTTGATAGAGAGTGGCAGACAGGCCGTGCCGGTCTACTCGCCATTGCATTTCCGCCTTGGCGCCAACCAATTGGTCCGCCTGCACGGTAGGACGGTGGATGCCGCACCAAATGGCACAACACGCCGCGAAACTTGGATTTTCGTAAAATCTTATTAATTCGATCTCATCCAAAGCTGGGCTTGTTTGTTGCTGCCCACCCGCTATATCTCGACGGGGTATCGATCCGCCGGCCGACGAGAGGTCGCCCCCGCATGCCAGACACGCCAGTGCCGGCGACCACCTCTGCCGGCATAGATGTCCATCGAAACAAGCTCACCCAGCTTGAGCTGGACCAGATGCTCGATCGGCACCTGGCCTATGTCAAGCGGCGCAGTGGCGGTTTGCGCGCGAACCTGAAGCTCCGCGATCTCTCCTATCTCGACGTGAGCGGCCGCGATTTGAGCGATGCCGATCTGAGTGGCGCTAAATTGTATGGCTGCTCCATGGAGCGCTGTAAGATGGTGGCGGCGACTCTGTTTGCCACCGACCTGCGCACAGCCGACCTGACGCGCGCTGACCTTCGGCGTGCCGATCTGCGTGGCGCCTCGCTGCGCGGCGCCCAGCTCACCGACGGCAACCTGACCGAGGCCGACCTGCGCGGCGGCGTGTTGTTGAAGCCGTCCGGCTCTGGTGAACTCACCGCGCTCAACTTCAGCGACGGTCCGTCAGAGTTGGCCTCGGCCGTGGCACAGCGGGCCAACATGACCGGGGCCAAGATCAGCAACGCGTTTCTGTTGCAAACAGATCTGACCGATGCGGTGCTCAACAGCACCAAATTCTGCAAAGCCGATCTGCGCAATTCCAATCTCACCGGGGCATCACTGGAGGGCGCCGATCTGACCGAAGCGGATCTGAGTGGTGCCATTCTTCACGGCGCCGTGCTGTCGCGCGCTTCGCTCCTATACACCAACCTGAAGGGCGCGGATCTGATCGGTGCCATTCTGGATTCGGTGGATTTGACCTTCGCCAACTTGGAAAATGCCCAGCTCAGCAAGCGCATGGACGAGATGGACCTGTCCTTGCGCGATTTGCTCGCCCAGCACTCTGAGTGGATCAAGACCAACGGTCGGCGCGGTCGGCGCGCCGATCTGTCCAAACACGACCTGACCGGCGAAACCTTGTCCGGCATCAACCTGTCGGCCGCGGAGTTAAGGTATACCGTGTTGCGCAAAGCCGATCTGTCGAAGATCTGTCTCGTCATGGCCGATTTGACCTTCGCCGATCTGCGTGAGACCGATCTCAGCTATGCCGACTTGCGCGGCGCCAACCTGACACGGGCGACGTTGAGCGGCGCCAATCTGATCGGTGCCCGGCTTGGCCCGGTGGACATCGCCGGATCCACCATGGGGCATTGGAGCACAAACCTGGAATTCGCGCGTCTGCATCAAGTGAATCTAACCGGGGCGGATCTGCGTTCGGTCAAGTTGTCCGGGGCCGACTGTGGTCGCGCCGATTTCCGCGATGCCGATTTGCGGTCGGCCACATTGCAGGACGCCAATATGATGGCGGCCGACCTGCGTGGCGCGGCGCTTGAAGGAGCGGATTTCCGGGGTGCACAGGGTGTTGTACGCGACTGAGGCAACCATGACCGGTCGGCCCGCCGAGAATCCCCAAATCAAGCTTCGCCGCATCACGCAACCGGAACTCGAGAAGATCGCGGCACTGCATGAAAAGTTTCTTGGCAGCAAGCCGGGCGGTGCCCGTGCCAATCTGACATTATGCGATTTGTCTCTGCTCAATTTGAACCGGTGCAACCTGTCCCACGCCGAACTGAACGGCGCATCGTTGCGCAAGACGCAACTCCAGGGTTGCAACCTCTCGTTCACCAACATGTTCGCTGCTGATCTGCGCGAGGCCTGCTTGGTCTCGACCAATCTGTTGCGCGCCGATCTCCGCGGCGCCTGCCTGCGCGGCGCCGACCTAAGCGATGCCATGCTGCTGGAAGCCGATCTACGCGAAGGCGTGCTGCTCAAGCCGGACAAGCACGGCAACCTGAAGGCCATGGAATACGATATGCGTTCCTCGGAGTTGGCCCAGGCCAAGATGGTCGGTGCCGATCTGAGTCATGCCAAGATGTCCAACGCCTTCATCGTCCAGACCGATCTGACGGACACGGTGCTGCGCAACGTCAAGCTGATGCGCGCGGACCTGTCCAATTCCAACCTGACCGGGGCCAATTTGGATGGCGCCGACCTGACCGAGTGCAATCTGTCCGGCGTGATTTTCCGCGGTGCCATCCTCACAGCCGTGACCATGAATCAGACCAAGCTGAATGACGCCGATCTTTTCGGCGCCATCTTCGACTTCGCCAGTCTGTCGCGTGCTGACATCACCGGAGCCAAATTGCCGCGCAGCCTGGAAAGCCTAGGAACCGAGCTGAAGGCGGTGCTGGCGGCACACCAGCAATGGATCGATTCGGGAGGTAAGATTGGCCAACGCGCCATGCTGTGCCGGTTCGATATGTCCGGTCTAGACCTGAGCGGCGTCAATCTGGCTGCAGCGGATCTGGAGGCAACGATCCTACGCGATGCCGACCTATCGAGCTGCAGCTTGATGATGGCACAGATGCCGTTTTGCGATCTCAGGCGTGCCAATCTGAGCAGTGCCGATGTGCGCGGTGCCAATCTGCAACGCGCCAACATGAGCGAAGCCAATCTGATCAACCTGCGCGCGGGACCGGTGAATGTGCTAGGGGCAACAGTGCAGGTCTGGGGGACCAATATGGAACGCGCCCGATTCAGCAAAGCCAAGCTGGTCGGCGCCAACTTGCGCAAGGCGACTCTGATCCACAGCGATTTCCGAGACGCCAAGCTGACGGAAGCCGATTTCCAGGATGCCAATCTGACCGATGCCGATTTCACCCACGCCGACGACCGCCGGGCCAATTTCGCTGGTGCCGACCTCCGCGGCACGCGAGGGCTGAATATCTGAGTTTTGAATCCACGGCAGATATCGGCTAATGGTCCGTGTCGGTATCGACGAAATAGGGAATTCGGTTCGTTTTACCACTCACGCTGAGCGAGGGGCCAAGGGGCGGAATGACAGGATTCGTGATAACTTGAAGGGGTTATTTTTTAACCGTACTCAAGACTTTATCATGCTTCTCTGCACGGCCCACCGGGTCGAGACGAAACTGCCTTGTTTCACAAACTGGTGAAACACATCCACGACGTCGATTTGCCCCCCGATTGAAGAGGAATTCCTTAATCTAACAAGAAACTAAGCTTGGCGTGTCCAAATATAGTAGCAAAAGCAAACTTCGCTGCTATATATGCGCTCGGAAAACTGGACTGTTTCATCCCCGG
>JANQJV010000050.1 GCA_028281465.1 Azospirillaceae bacterium
TCCATCTCGGTCTCTCCGTTCCAGGGCACCCCGCCCGGGTTGAGGTGACTGCGGCGCGGGTTGCGCGCCGGAGATGGCAGGTCTCCTGACTTGCGGGTCGACGCTTTCCTGAACCTTCCCGGGCTTTCTCGCCCAGTGGTTAATCTCAGGGTCGCTCGCCGCTCACAGTTGCGGGGGCAGTCGCGGATTTGGGGGTCGCCCTGCACCGCATTCCCTTTTCAGCCGGTTCCAAAGAACCGAGCACCATCACCGAAATCAATGTCATGAAATGGTGGATTTGTCCATCAAACATGATGCCGATCTGAAGTGGCTGCGCAGCGCGGCATGGGGCAGCAGATCTGTCCCTGCGTCCGCCGAAGGCGGTCACCGCGGGAGTGATTATGCTGTCGCCCTCCGTAAACATCATGTCGCTTTCGTTGCCACGAGGTTCGGAAACCTGTGTTCGATTGAACGTGTTCGAGGTGCCGCCTTGCACGCGCTTGGCGGAGAATTGGGAAGCCGGTCGAATGCCGGCGCTGCCCCCGCAACGGTAGCGAAGCAGAGATCTCGACGACAGCCACTGGGCATCGGCCTGGGAAGGTGTCGAGACGGTCCGCAAGGACGGCTTCGGAGCCCGGAAACCAGCCTCGATCCGTTGGAACTCGATCGATCGCGGTGGGCGGTCAAGAGGCTGGACGCATGGCGCAGGGCTGAAAAGCCCGGCCCGCGTGTTGTTCCTCCGCAGACTGCCACCGTCGATCCTTGCCTACCGGGCGGGAGGTTTGAACATGGATGCGTGGGGACAGATGCAGCAACGGATCGAGAGCCGCAGGCAGGGCTTCTCGTTGGATCGGAGCTTTTATACCGATCCCGACGTCTTCCAGCTCGAGATGGACTTGATTTGGCATCGCCAATGGCTGTTTGCCGGCCATGAGTGCGAACTGACGCGGCCCGGCAGCTTCTTCACGATGAAGATTGGCGATTACCCAGTTGTCGTCCTGCGCGACCGGCAGGGCCAGGTCCGTGCCTTTCACAACTCTTGCCGTCACCGCGGCAGTCTGGTTTGCACTGCCAAAAAGGGCATGTCGGCGCGTCTGGTCTGCCCCTATCACCAATGGACCTACGACCTCGATGGTGCGCTCCTCTTTGCCCGCCAGATGGGTGAGGGCTTCGATGCGTCACAATTCGGGCTCAAGCCGGTGGCTTGCGAAACCACCGGCGGATACATCTTCATCTGCCTTGCCGAACAGCCTCAGGATTTCGCGCCGTTTCGTGCAGTGATGGAGCCTTACTTCACCCGGCTTGGCCTGAGCGATGCGAAAGTTGCGCACGAGAGCACGATTGTTGAAAGGGGCAACTGGAAGCTTGTCTGGGAGAACAACCGCGAGTGCTATCATTGCTCCGGCAGTCATCCCGAATTGTGCAAGACGTTCCCCGAAACGCCGACGTTCACGAACCTGAAGGCCGTTGAAGACGATCCTGAACTCGGTGATCTGTGGGCGCGCAGCGAAGCGGCGGGTTTGCCCGCGCGCTACCGTGTGGACGCCGATGGACAGTTCCGCCTGATGCGTGTCCCGCTGATCGGCGATGCCGTTAGCTATACGATGAGCGGAAAACCGGCCGTGCGCCGCAACCTCTCGGACCAGGCGCCTGACGGGCATTTCGGAGCGCTCCTGCTCTACCACTATCCGACCACCTGGAACCATGTGCTCGGCGATCACGCCATCACGTTCCGCGTGACTCCCTTGTCGGCGACGGAAACCGAGGTCACGACAAAATGGCTGGTGCACAGGGACGCGGTCGAGGGCGTCGATTACAGTCTCGACAACCTCATCCATGTTTGGACTGAGACCAACGATCAGGATCGCCGCGTGGTTGAAGACAACGCGCAGGGGATTGCGTCACCCGCCTATGAGCCCGGGCCGTACAGCCCGATCCATGAAGGCGGGGTGATCCAATTCGTCGACTGGTATGTGTCTCTCATGGATCGCGCTCTCAAAGGCGACGGTGCCGTTCTGGGCAGCGTGGCGTAGGGCAGACCATGGTAGGACAGACCATGAACGACATTAGCGAGGCGCCGCTTTACCGCCACCTGGACGAGATGGTGCCCTGGGATGACCGGCTGCAGGTGCTAGAGGTCATCGCGGTCAGCGATGAGGTTCCCAACGTCAAGACCTTCACCTTCCGCTCGGACAATCAGACCTGGTTCCGTTATCGTCCCGGCCAGTTCGTTACCTTGGAGCTTCCTATCGGCGATGAACCGATCTTCCGCACCTATACGCTGTCGTCCAGCCCGTCACGGCCGTTGTCGATTTCAGTCACCGTAAAGGCACAGCCGGACAGCGTCGGCACACGATGGATGTTCGACAACTTGAGGCCGGGCGACTATGTCCGCGCCTATGGCCCGGCGGGCGACTTCTCCCATCACAATCATCCGGCGGCCAGCTACCTGTTCTTGTCGGCCGGATCGGGTGTCACGCCCATGATCTCGATGCTGCGTTGGTTCAACGACTGTGCGCCATGGACCGATGTCGTCTTCATCAACTGTGCGCGGCGCCCGGAGGAGATCATTTTTCGCAAGGAGCTCGAACTCCTGGGCAGCCGTATGCCGCGCCTGTCGCTCGGCCTGCTTGTCGAAGAAAGGTCACCACAGGAAAGCTGGGCGGGCCATGTCGGCCGCATAGACGCAGTCCGATTACCGCTGCTCGCCCCGGACTTCCTCGATCGCGAGGTGTTTTGCTGCGGCCCGCAACCCTTCATGACCGCCGTTTGCGACATGCTTGAAAACAGTACCTTCGATATGGAGCGCTACCACCAGGAGAGCTTCGCTGCCGCATCGCCCGAGGTGAGCCCGGTTGTAGGCGAGCAGCGGGACGAAGACTTCCTTGCCGACCATCAGCCGATCCGGTTTGCACTGTCGGAGGTCGACGGTGTCTGCGCCCCCGATCAAACCGTCCTGCAAGCTGCGCGCGTGCATGGGCTCCGCATCCCCGCCGCCTGCGAATCGGGCCTTTGCGGAACTTGCAAGATCCTGAAGACCAAGGGTTCGGTCGAGATGAGCCACAACGGCGGCATTCTCGATGACGAGATCGAGGAAGGTTACATTCTGGCCTGCTGCTCCAGACCTCTAACACCGCTGGAGATTGAGGCATGAGCTACTACGCCCTGTTCGTTCGCGCCAACGCCAGCTTAGGGGGTTCTGCAATCCGCCCCGGATCTCTGCGGTGAGCTCTTTGCTGTCCCGGCAAAGCCCGGGGATCGCCGCCAGTGCGCCGTGGAGATCGACCTGCAATTCGCCCGCAACCGGAAAAAGTCGAGCAAGAAGCCCGAATTCGACTTCTCGACTGAGCCAGCTTCTGAGATGTTACGTTATAACAATACGCGGAGAATCACGATGTTCCGATCCCTTGCACTTGCCGCGCTCGCGGCCCTTACATTGCCTTTCGCGCATCCAAGCGCGGCGCAGGAAGGCAGCCTGACCATCGCTTACCATTCCGGGCCGGCGAACGAGGCGCCTGACCCGCGTGCGCGGCAATACGGCTGGCTCTCCAACCAGTCTGGCGTCACCGAGACGCTGATGGGGCTCGACCGCGACCTGCAGCTCTATCCGCGCTTGGCGGAGGGCATCGAGCAGACGGATCTGACGACGTGGCGCGTCACTCTGCGTGAAGGCATCACCTTCCATGACGGCAGCCCGGTCACGGCGCAATCGGTCGTCGACAGTCTGACGCCGATCGCGGAAGAGGGGCATCCTGCACACAATCTACGGCTCGTCGGCCTGCTCGACCTTGCCGGAATGGAGACGGATGGCGAGCTGATCGTTGTCTTCCGGACCAACAGCCCGAATGCGGCCTTCCCCTGGACGCTGACCGAGCCCGGCATCGCCATCCTCGGCGAGGCGTCCGAGGACTTCCCGATCAACGCCACCGGGCCCTTCATCTTTCGAGAGGCGGTCCCGGACCAGCTCTACCGGGTCGAGGCGAACCCGAACTACCGCGATGGAGCACCGGCCCTGGCAGAGGTCCGCGTCGTCAAGACGGTCGATCCCGCCGCTGCGGCGCTGGCCTTCGAGGCGGGCGAGGTCGATCTGGTCATCAACTATCCTGAGACCGATTACGAACGTATCCTGTCCACCGGCGCCCAGGGCTTTGCCGCGCCGACGACGCGCCTCTTCTTCTATGGGCTGAACGCGTCCAATGGCCCGTTGGAGAACCCGCATATCCGCCGCGCCGTCTCTCTGGCCATCGACCGTCAGGGTATCGTCGATGCGGCACTCTCGGGCGTTGGAGGGGTGCCGGCCGGCGCGATCTTTCCGCGAGTGATGGGCTGGGCAGCCGATATCGCGCCCACCTACGATCCGGATGAAGCCGAGCGACTTCTCGCGGAGGCGGGCGCAGTGAAAGAGGGCAACCGTTGGATGCTGGACGGGCAGCCCCTGACCATCGACATCGTCACCTATGCCTCGCGCGCGGCCCTGCCGCCGACCGCGGAATTGACGCAAGCCTATCTCGAGGCCATCGGCGTGACAGCCACGGTCTCGATTGGGGAGTTTGGTGCCAACAACGACGCGATCAAGAACGGCACGGCCGACATGCACCTGCAGGCCTGGGGGACGGCGCCCCAAGGGGATCCGAGCTATTTCCCGGAAACGCTGCTGGCCGGGCCTGGCTTCAAGGTCGGGGGGAATGTCGGCGGATACGCCAACGCGGAGCTCGATGCACTGCTAGTCGAAGGACGCAAGATCTTCGATGAGGCCGAGCGCCGCGCGACCTACACCCGCGTGCAGGAGATCATCGCGGCAGAAGCGGCGCTGATCCCGGTTTTCCACGCCAGCGCGGTCACCGTCGGGCGCGCCGGGCTCAAGAACTACGTTGTGCACCCGGCAGAGACCTACTGGATCGATACGCAGGTCAGCCTCTCGGAATGAGCCTGCGCGTCGAGGGCCTGTCCGTCGAGCGGGCGGGCCGCATCATCCTTCATCAGACCGATCTGACCATCGGGGCCGGCGAGCGCATCGCGCTCGTCGGCCCGTCCGGGTCGGGCAAATCGACTTTGGGCCATGCGCTCACGGACCGT
>JANQJV010000069.1 GCA_028281465.1 Azospirillaceae bacterium
CGCCGCCATCTTGGCGGCCGGCCGCTGGGCGTGGTCCGGGCCGGCTGGAAGCCGGCGGTCCAGCCGGCACGGATGCCGGCGCTCCGAAACAGGGCGGCCGGATCGTGTCCACCGCGGCGATGATCGCGCCCCGTGCAGCGGCTGACGCCTTGTCGCGCCAACGCTTGAATTCAGTATTCATGATCACTACCAAAGCGGCCGACACGACTCGACTGCTGTCCCAGGTTGCGGGCACAGTACCGAGCCGACCGGCACCCCGCCCCCCGCGGTCCCGGCCGTCGCACGACAATCGCCTGTAACACTGGGAGGACACCATGACTCTCACGGCAACCGTCCGGGCCGTCTGCCTAGCCCTAGCCCTGACTGCCGGCACCAGTGCCGGCACGGTCCGCTCGGCCGAGCCGGTCACCGTGGCCGCACTGACCTTCGTCTCCTCGTCGCCTTTGTTCATCGCCGCCGAACGCGGCTACTTCGCCGATGAAGGCCTGGACGTCACCGTGAGCTTCTTTCGCGCAGCCCAACCAGTCGCCGTGGCGATCGCCGCCGGCGATGCCGATTTCGGCGTCACGGCCTTCACCGCCGGGTTCTTCAACCTGGCTGCCAAAGGGGCGTTGAAGGTCATCGCAGCCCAATTGCACGAGGTAGAGGGGTTCGAGGGATCGGCCATCCTGGCCTCCAACCAGGCACACGCCGCCGGACTGACCACGGTCGAGGACTTGCCCGGCCATTCCTTCGCCATGACCCAGGTCGGATCATCGTTCCACTATATGATCGGGCGCATTGCCGAGCAGGTGGGCTTCGATCTGGCAGCCGTGGACCTGCGCCCCCTGCAGTCGGTCGGCAACATGATCGGTGCGCTTCGCTCGGGGCAGGTCGACAGCATGATCATCGTGCCGCACATCGCCAAGCCCCTGGCCAATGCCGGCGCGGCCCGGATCATCGGCTGGGTGTCCGACTACGCGCCCTACCAGGTCGGTGGCCTGTTCACGTCCACCACCAACGTGACGCAACGACGCTCCGTGGTCGAGGCTTTCGTGCGCGCCTACCAGAAGGGCATCGCCGACTACCGTGCCGCCTTCATCGACGGCGACCACGACCGCGCCGCCGTGGTCGCCTTGATTCACACCTATGTCTACAGTGACCAAGATGCGGCCGCCGCGCACCCGAAGATCGAGAGCGGCGCCATGTACATCGAAGCCGACGGCCGGCTCGACGTGGCCGACGTCCACAAGCAGATCGGCTGGTACCAGGATCGCGGCCTGGTCGACGCTGCGGCCGACCCGACCGCCATCATTGACACGAGCTTTGTCGAGCCCTTGACCCCGCCGGCCAACTGAGCCGGGAAGGCAACCGTCGCATGCGCTTGGACGTGCACCACCTGTCGCACCGCTACGGCGGGCTGCCGGTGCTGGACGATGTCAGCCTCGTGGTCGATAGCGGCGAGGTGGTCGCGGTGGTGGGACCGTCCGGCTGTGGCAAATCCACCTTGCTGGCGGTGTTGGGCGGTCTGCTGCAACCGAGCGCCGGCCAGGTGCTGCAGGTGGGCACACCACCGGCCGGGTGCCTCAATCCGTTGACCTACGTCTTCCAGGACTTCGCCCTCTTGCCCTGGCGCAGCGTCGCCGGCAACGTCGAGCTGGTGCTGTTGGACCACGGACTACCCCGGACCGAGCGCCGCGCCCGGGTTGACGAGGTGCTGGCGCTGACCGGGTTGACCGCGTTCCGTACCGCCTATCCCAAACAGCTTTCCGGCGGCATGCGCCAGCGCGTCGGCATTGCCCGGGCCTTGGCGGTGCGGCCGGCTGTGCTGCTCATGGACGAACCTCTGTCGGCCCTGGACGCGCAAACCCGGATGCTCCTGCTCGACGAGTTCGCCGCCCTGTTCGCCGGCATGGCGGTGACCGCTGTCTATGTCACCCACAACCTGGCCGAAGCGGTACGGCTTGCCGGCCGTATCGTCGTGTTGTCACGCCGGCCCGGCCGCATCCGGGAGATCGTGCCCGTGCCGATTCCAGTGGCCCGACGTGCCACGGCCGGGTCGGACCTGGCTCGCATCGAAGATCATTTATGGAACTTGATCCGCGACGACGCGGCCGAGGCGAACCGGGAGCTGGTGGATGGCTGAGGATGCGGCGCGCAAACCGGTGCCGTTCCGCGCCGGTGGCCTCGCTCCGGCGACGCGCGGCTGGATCGCCGCTCTCAGCCTGGTGGGCGTGGTCGGTGGGCTGGAAGTGCTGGCGGCCTGGGGCCTGATGGGACCGTTGACCTTTCCGGCCCCGTCGGCCATCGCCCAGGCGCTGGCTGATCTCCATAGCTCGGGTCTACTGTGGCCGCATCTGGGTGCCTCATTGACCCGCTTTGCCGTCGGCTGGTCGCTCGGAGTCGGCCTGGGTATCCTGATCGGCGTGGCCATCGGCATCGCCACCTGGCCGCGGTCGCTCGGCATTCCCTGGGTCGCCGCTTTGTCAGCAATCCCCAAGATCGCCCTCTTGCCGTTGTTCATCATTTGGTTTGGCATCGGCGAGGGGTCGAAGTATGCCACCATTGCCTTTGGCTGCTTTTTCCCAACGGTGATCAGCACCTTCGGCGGCGTCGACAACGTGCCGCGTTCGCTCATCCGCATGGGTCAAAGCTTCAATCTGCGCCAGGCCACCATCGTGTGGCACATCATCCTGCCGGCTACCCTTCCCGCCATCCTGTCCGGCTTCCGCATCGCTGCCTCGGTCGGGGTGATCCTGCTGGTCGCCGCCGAAATGGTGAGCGCCCGTTTCGGCGTCGGCGCCTACATCATCGAACAGCAGAACCTGTTCCAGCTCGACCGCCTGATGGCCGGGGTGGTGATTCTCATGCTGTTCGGCCTGGCTCTGCACGCCGCGATCGGCGCCCTGGAGCGCCGGCTGTTGCGCTGGCGGTGAGGCGCACGCCCACGCCCAGACGTCTGATACCAACGGTCCCTCACGGTGACTCTGCGATGACTTGGTATTCCCTTGCGTCCATCTGCGGCCCAAAACACTCACTCTTGGTGCGGAACGAAGGTGATTTGGCTGCAGATGAACGCAGATGGTTTTTGGATGCCGGGGCCACCTGCGCAGACCCGACGCGCCGCAGGCAATAAGGTTTTCTTGCGCTTCGCGCCTCGGCAGGCAGGCGGTGCCCTCTCTGCGTTCACCTGCGTCCATCTGCGGCCCAAAACACTCACTCTTGGTGCGGAACGAAGGGGATTTGGCCGCAGATGGACGCAGATGAACGCAGATGGTTTTTGGATGCCGGGGCCACCTGCGCAGACCCGACGCGCCGCAGGCAATAAGGTTTTCTTGC
>JANQJV010000082.1 GCA_028281465.1 Azospirillaceae bacterium
ATCTTGGCGGCCGGCTGCTGGGCGTGGTCCGGGCCGGCTGGAAGCCGGCGGTCCAGCCGGCAAGGATGCCGGCGCTCCGAAACAGGACGGCCCGAGGACTGGTCATTGTTTCGCGCCGTTGGTATCATAGCGGGGGTCGAACCGCATGACGGTGTTGGGGGCGATCGACCGGCCGGCCATGGGCCTGGACGCCTTTCTGGTTTGGGATGACGCCACGGACCGGCGGTGGCCCATCACTCCCGGTCCGCGTTGCGCAAGACCTGGCAGATCCGGCAGCATGCGGGGTTGGAGGCGGTGCTGACCCTGGCCGGCTTACCGGTCACCCTGCCGCTCACCCTGCTCTACCGCCGCGTCACCGACCTGGACGCACCACCTCCCTGACCCTGGGGGCCCAACACCATGACCCAGCAACTGGGTTTGCTCACGGAGATCGTCGACGCGGCGGTGGTGGCGCGCACGGCCGCGCGGCTGGGCGCGCGCGGGGTGCGCCTGCCCAGCTTCGCCGAGCTGGCCCGGCCGCACGGCATCCCACAGGCCCGCCGCACCGCCCTGGCCGCCGTCGGGCCGGACGATGCCGATCCGCGCAACCTGGATCGGGTGCATTGGTACAATGCCCAGGACCGCCGCACACTGACCGATCTGCCGTGCCATCTGGAGTTGCCAGAGGCGCTCACCGGCGTGAAGGCACGCATCGTCGTGCTACTGGGTGCGCCGTTCCCGATGATCACGGCGCACAAGGTGTTGGCCGCCTATGCCTGCCTGGTGCCGCGCCTGGTTACTGGCCAGTTCGATCCGGCGGTGCATCGGGCGGTGTGGCCGTCCACAGGCAACTACTGCCGCGGCGGCGTCGCGATTTCCAGGATTCTGGGCTGCCGCGGTGTCGCCGTGCTGCCGGAAAACATGAGCCGCGAGCGCTTCGCCTGGCTGGAGCATTGGGTGTCCGATCCGGCCGACATCGTGCGCACCCCCGGCTCGGAAAGCAACGTCAAGGAGATCTACGACACGTGCGCCGCCCTGGAGAAAGACCCGGACAACGTCATCTTCAACCAGTTCTGTGAGTTCGGAAATTACCTGGCGCACAGAACCATCACCGGCCCGGCTGCGGCACATGTGTTCGACCACGTCAAGGCCGGTCATCCCGCCGCCAACCTGTTCGCCTTCGTCGCCGCCACCGGCTCGGCCGGCACGCTGGCCGCCGGCGATCATCTGAAACATCATTTCGGCGCCCGCATCGCCGCCGTGGAGGCGCTGGGTTGCCCGACCCTGCTCTACAACGGCTTCGGCGAACACAACATCCAGGGCATCGGCGACAAGCACGTGCCGCTGATCCACAACGCCATGAACACCGATGTGGTCGTCGGCATCGACGACCGCGCCACCGACACGCTCGATCTCCTGTTCAACACCGAGATCGGCCAGCAGTATCTGATCGAACGCCGCGGCCTGGCCACCGCATTGGTCGATGCCCTGCCCAACCTGGGTCTGTCCGGCCTGTGCAACAGCCTGGCCGCAATCAAGATAGCCAAGCATTTCGAGCTTGGCCCGGACGACGTCATCCTGACCATGGCCACCGACGGTGCGGATCTGTATGCCAGCCAGCGTCCGGCCATGCTGCAGCGCCACTTCGACGGCCGGTTCGACGCGGTCGCCGCCGGCGAGACCTGGGGCCGCCACATGGCTGGCCTAGGTACCGACCACCTGATCGAACTGGACCACTGGGCGCGCAGCCGCATCTTCAATCTCGGGTACTTCACTTGGGTCGAACAACAGGGTGTTTCCCTGGAGGATTTCACCAAACGCCGACACCAAGCCTTTTGGGACACGCTCCTGACCCTCGTGCCAGCGTGGGATGCGCTCATCACCGAGTTCAACCAGCGAACGGCGCGGTGATCGGCACCACACACCCCGCTCCGGTCCGAAAGGGCCGATTGGTCATGAACACCGTGTCAAGAAGCGAGCCATACCGACACCCGTGAAGCGGACCGGGACTCTCTGCGAGCGTGTCGCGCAGCCTGAATGCGCCGCCTATTTGCGCCATGCCAAATCCGTGCACTCAAGCCGAAGACACTCGAACAACGCGCTGCCGCGGGTCGGTGCGACGCAAAACCCACAGAGGGTGGCTTGTGGACTTTGGATGCGCGGCTAAACCTTGAAGACGGACACGGCATCGGCGAGGCGGATCGATTGCCGATGCAGGCTTTGCACCGCAGCCGAGGTTTGTTCGACCAGCGCGGCGTTGCGCTGGGTCATGTCATCCATCGTCGACATGGCCTCGTTGATGCCCTCAAGGCCGCTGGATTGCTCCACGGTCGCTGTGGTGATCGCGCCGATCTCGGTGCTCAGGGTTGCGACGCTGGAATGGATGCTCGCCAGGCTGTCGCCGGCTTCGGTGACCAGCGTCACGCCAGCGGAGACCTGCTCGAGGGCTTCAGTGATTAGAGATCGGATTTCCTTGGAAGCCATGCCGGTCCTTTGGGCCAGGGTGCGAACCTCATTGGCGACCACCGCGAACCCCTTGCCGGCGTCGCCAGCGCGCGCCGCCTCGACGGCCGCATTCAGGGCCAGGAGATTGGTCTGGAACGAGATCTCGTTCACGGTGGAGACGATCTCGGCGACCTTGTTGGAACTCTCCTCGATGCGCCGGATCGCCGCCACCGCCTGGGTTGCGGTCTCACCCCCGGCTTCAGCAACCGTGCGGGCATCCGTGGCGCGCGTGGCGGTGACCATCACCCGGTCGGCAGTATCCTTGACCATGGACACCAGTGCATCAAGCGACGCCGACGTCTTCTCAAGCGACGACACCTGGTGTTCCGATCGCTGCGCCAGATCGACACTGCCGGTGGCAATCTCGTCGGCGGCAAACCGCACTTCCCGGGCCACGTCGGAAATACTCCGCACGGTGACCGACAGCTTGTCGGCGCTCTGATTGAACGTGTCGAACAGCTCGCCGAACAAGCCCGGTGCATTCTTGGGCAGACGCCGGGTCAAATCACCGTCGGCGAGCGCAGCAAGCCCCGTCATCATCGCTCGCACCGTCCCCTCCACCACGTCGAGCAGACCATTCAGGTTCTCCGCGATGGTCCGATCCACTCCGTCCTTCCCGGCCAGGTCGCAGCGTGCATCCAAGCGCCCGACACCGGCAGCACCGGCCAAACCGGCAATCTCGCGGGCGATCTCCTGGTTGCGCTCGGCAAACCGGTCCATCTGATCGAGCGCCGCATTCACAGTGCGAGCGTGTTTGACGAAATCACCGCGCAGGCCGGTGGCTTCGATCTTGCGGTAATATCTCTGGCGGCTGGCATGGCGCATGGCTGCCTCGGCTTCCCGCGCGAACGCCTCGGTCAGATCGAGCATGCGATTGATGTCGCCCAGCAACTGGGCCTCGCCACGGCCATACCGATGGATCTGGGTAACCCGTGCCCCCAGGTCGCCATGCGCCGCACGCACCGCAACGGCGCGGGCCTGGGCCAACCCCGCGGCAGTGCGCTGCAACCTGCGCCAGTGCCAGAGTGCAACCCCCGCCGTTGTCCCACTGAGGACCGCCGCTGCCCAGGCCCCAGCCCACAGGGCCGCCACAGCCGCCAATACCGCCGTCGCCGCAATGGCGGCGCCAAGCCGCAGGCTCTCAGAGAGCGAGGACGAAGCGCTCATACGTCACCTCTTTGCTCCGCAGGAGATCGTTCAACATCGCCTCCGACGCGGCCAGCCCCCGTTTTGGATCGGCATGTCTGGTTTCTTCCGCGCACAAAGCGCGGTACAGCGGTGTCACCGTGGCCACCGCATCCCGACGCGGCGTCCGGCGATTGGAGTGGTAGCCGACAATGCGACCATCGGCGCCAAGATTGGGCGTGACGTGGGCATAGACCCAGTAATGGTCGCCGTTCTTGCAGCGGTTGACGACATAGGCGAAGATCTCGTCGCCAGCGTCGATGGTGTCCCACAGCAACTTGAAAACACAACGCGGCATGTGTGGGTGGCGGATGATGCTGTGCGGTGCTCCCAGAAGTTCGGCCTCGCTATAGCCGGCGATACTGATGAAGACATCATTGGCATAGGTGATCCAGCCGCGCCGGTCGGTCTTGCTGACGATGATTTCGTCGGTAGGAAACCGCCGTTCCACGCCGGTGACGTGGTTCTGGTCGATCTCCTTGTGGCCGGGTACCGGCTTGAACGGGAGACCGTCGGCCATGGTGTCCCTCCTGTCCTGGCACCGGTCCATGTCCAGCGATCCGGACTTCGGATTGTTGATTACCGATAATCATATCGACCGGCCCTGCCCCCATCAACGCACTTGCGAACCGGCGCGGGATCAGTCGGGTACCGGTGTGTCCCACGGGTCAGGTCGGGATTTTCTGCCCCGTCGTCAGGTAGTGGTTCAGGGCGGCTTCCCACTTCGTCATGAAGGATCGATATCCTTCCGCCGTGAATCCCGCCAAGAACGCATCACCCCGGGGGCCGAGAGCAGTGTAGGTGTAGCTGACGTCCGCAATGGTCCGATCCGCTCCATCCGCCTGCACGTGAATCTCCAGCTTGCCGATCGTGCGCCCGGGCGTGACCTTGATCATCTCGACGTGGCCGCTGTCCGGCTCATGCCGCGTGATCACCCAGATCGCCTCGTCCACCCCATCCGGTGTCACGAATACACAGTCAAGCTCCGCCACTCCGCTCTCCGAGAGAACCGCCAGCGGCGCCCAACCCGGCACCCAGTCCAGCTCCCGCACCGGACAAAGCAGTGGAAACACCCTGTCCGGCGGCGCCTGCAGGTGCTGACGATAGCTGTGGCGGACACGGTTGGGGCGGATCGGGGGCATGGCTCGACACAAACTCCGGCATGTGGCCCGCGGCACGAGACCACAAGCCTATCTGATCCAGTCAAGATCGGCCTCGACCCGCAGGAACAGTCCGGGCAGACCGCTTCAGTATCTCTTCATCCCTCGACTCAAGGTCGTCGCCACTCCCGTGTCGATCAGCATTCTGCCGATCTTCGGGACGCCCGTTCTAGTCCCACACCGGCCTTTCGACCGACCCACCATGACCGAAACGGTGGCTTTTCGACGGCGTGCCCTCCTTTATAG
>JANQJV010000107.1 GCA_028281465.1 Azospirillaceae bacterium
GGGATGAAACAGTCCAGTTTTCCGAGCGCATATATAGCAGCGAAGTTTGCTTTTGCTACTATATTTGGACACGCCAAGCTTAGTTTCTTGTTAGGATGAACCTCTGGGCGGGTCGTGGCCACATCCCGGAGCGCCGACGCCCCGTCGGCCCAACCCGTCAACCCGGCACGGCGGGGGAACACCGGACACCATAGGATGATCAGGTTTTTTTCGGCATCCAGGTATGAATCTGGGATAAATCCTTCGCATATGATTTTTGTGGAGAAGGAGATTGATGACGATCATTGCATTTTCTTGGGAACCTGCATAAGTTCAATAATGAAGGCATTTATCATTCCAAATTTCACCGGCAAGGGGTGGTTTAGGAACACCAGGTTTTATCAATCCCAGATTCCTGAGACAAGGGATCGATTGGCAGCCATATACGATGATTTGAGAGAAGATACGAGCAAACGATTTCATGGTACAGCGGTGGCAGCCATCGCACATGCTCACCCCAACAGTGGCGTTATGCATGGCATTTATCCAGGTGAGAATCTCAAAAACATAGCCTTTGAAAACGCTGGAAACTGGCTTAGTGAAGACTGGTTTTCGGAAGAACCGGTCGGCTCAGGCTATCATGTTTGGAATATTTCCGCCCAGACTACTTTGCAGCCAAACGTACGCGGTGTGAGTCGCTATGTAGAGGAGCAACTAAAAGGATATAAATCAATCCTCAGGGATATCTTTGTGGTGTCGGGAGGGCATATGTCAAATGGAGAATTCAAGACTTTAAATACTAGTGATTGCCCTCTTTTTCCTGCATGTCTTGTGACAATGTGGCCGCTAAAGAAGAGTATTGTGGTGGTTGTTGGGGTGATGAAAGATGAATCTGGACAGATCGTGCAGTATCGAGAGGGTGACGGCATCGGTGATGTATCCGCATTCTATCGTCGCGATTTTCAAATAGCAGCACCAGCGGCACAGTTTGTCGTTCCAAGTATAGATCCTGAGTTTCTGATTCAGGTCAATGGCGTGAGTTTTGCTGTTCCAATTGTCAGCGCGACTCTCGCCAGATTGAGGACCTATCCTCTTATGACAAGCACCTACGCGATCGCACGACTTATGGCTTGTGCCGTACAGTCGGAGTCGATTAGGCACTTGACCCGTGCGGGACTGATCGATGTGGACTGCACATTGTCCGTGCACTTAGACCAGGTCTCGTTTGGAAAGGATATCGAGGGGCATGCCAGGGACGAATACCGAAGGTTGAGGAAAGGGAAAGTCCGTCGCATCTGGCAAAATGAACTGACACGGCCAGCAGACGAGATGCTTGTCAATGGGGATGAGGTTCGTGGTGACTATCGTCTGCGCCCAGCTCTGCAGCAGAACTATGATGCCGTGATCGGAATTCGAAAACTCCGCGACAGAAATCACACCATCAAGGTCACTGCTCTGCGGGCGAATCGGGACATCGTGGACATCGATGTGAGGCAACCGTTGCGTTCCACATTGATCATGGAGTTTCAGCCGGAAGGTGAAGACACGTCGGTCTGTTTTGAGCTCACGGAGTTGCGAGACTATATTCCGACGATCTATACGCAGGAAGGATTTAGTGATGCGTTGGAACCGAATTGTCCAGGCACCTGAAGGAAAGTAATATGAAAATAAATCTGAACGTGTTTTATTTTGCCTTTGTGCTTTTCTTTAGTCACGCTTCAATCGCATGGGAGCTGGATCGGAGTGGTCCGTATGGCAAAATCTTCGAGCTTGATCAGGAACTCGTTGTGGCGGAATCGGATGTAATGCGGTTCACCCGCTCGAACGCCGTGATGTTGGCTGGTTTTGAGGCGCTCTCCCTGAAGATCGTGATCCAGCCTGCAACTGCCGACTGGACCTCCCTCTTCTTGTATGACAAAGATGGCGTGCTAAAAGAGCAAATACTTCGCAAAGCGATGAACAGTGAAAATCCCGAGAGCTTTTGGACAGACTTCATTGAAGGTGACACAGTGAG
Organism: Azospirillaceae bacterium; assembly: GCA_028281465.1. Classification (GTDB taxonomy): domain Bacteria; phylum Pseudomonadota; class Alphaproteobacteria; order Azospirillales; family Azospirillaceae; genus JANQJV01. The sequence goes on from JANQJV010000107.1 coordinate 1,994, forward strand.
CCTTCATGTCCATGCGCGAGGGGGCGCTGCTTTTTCAGTTCGTATCATTTCAGCAGTGGCCGAGGGTGTGGCAGGTCACGAGAATGTTGTCGTTGGTACACCGGTCTTCGAACCGAGCGATGCCCTCGGTCGTGCCGGTCCAGGTCACATGGTGCAGTTCGTCGCCAATCTGCTGCTGGATCCGAACAAAGAGGACGAGATTGGATCTCCCTTGACCTGGTCGCAACCCTGCACAGGTATCTTAATTACGCCGAATTTACTTCTAACCGCCGGACACTGTCTTAAGTTCTCCAGAGAAAACTGCAGCAGAACGATTGCTTTTTTTGGCCTCGGCCATGATCCACACGTGCCAATAACAGCGCGCCGCTGCACTGAGGTTGTCTATCTTGGTCATGCGCTCGATACGGCGGTCTTGCGACTTGATGGAAACGGTCCGCAAGGAAGATATCCAAGACTTGGGAGATTTGCGCCAAGATATAGGCAGAAACTCATCATCATACAGCACCCTAGAGGAAATATGGTACGCATTTCCCGTGATGACCACTGCAGAGTGTCGACTGCGATCGCAGACCTGATACCACAGTCAAACAAAGTGGGTTTGGCCGGAGGCAAGGGTGCCGGGTTTCGGCATGAATGCGACACCTTGGAAGGGTCGTCAGGATCCCCAATCCTGTCTGCAGATGGAAGTAATATAATCGGAATTCAACACGCAGGGCATCGATTTGAAGGGTATAATGTTGCTATTAGAGCTGACTATATAAGTCACTGCATCGGCTTTGATGCTCGCCGCCGTACACTGAATCCGCGACAACGTGATCCGATCTGTCGGTGATGTGCTGGATTTGATAGTGGACTCGCTCAAATGGACGTGTGGAGGTAGCATGCGGAGCCCGACTTCCGTTCTTTTCGTCATCACGCTACCGCTTTGGCTCCATGCTTGTAGTTTGGTGTGGGGGGATGGGCACTCACCAACGGTGTCGACAAGCAAGCCGGAGATTGGGACGGACGTTTCCCCCGGCTCGAACCGGATTGGCCTCGCTTCTGAGGACACGACCGAGTCCAGCGCTGCCAATCCCGACCTCGGTGCTGCCTTGGACTTGGCATTTTTGAGACGAGCTTCTCCTCGTGCAAAGGCCGCCATCTTGGAAGGGTTTTCCCGCTCGGATCTGCCGCTGGCGTCGGCCGGGATTGATGCCAATGCGGATCGTCTTCTGCATTTTCTTGCTCAAACGGCTGTTGAGACATTCGGGTGGCGAACGCTCACAGAAAACCTGAACTATTCCGCGGAGCGCCTCCGAAAAGTCTTTCCAAGTCGCGTCACTGAAGTGGAGGCCGAGGCGCTGCATCGACGGCCGCGTGCCATCGCCAATCATGTTTATGGAACTCGGCTGGGTAACAGACCAGGAACGGACGATGGTTGGAATTTCAGAGGATCTGGCTATCTGCAGCTAACGGGGCGTGAGAACTTCACAAGGGCCGGGGACCGGCTGGGCATCGCGCTTGAGGAGAGCCCCGATCAAGTGCGGGAACCCAAATTGGGGCTCGATTCCGCCATAGCTTATTGGACTGGGAGAGGCGTCAACACCGTCGCCGATACGGGCACCCATGAGCAGGTCCGTCGTGCGATCAATGGGGGAACCAACGGCCTTGCCGAGGCCAAAATCTGGCACGCCCAGATATCAAAAGCGTATCACGCAGGGAGACCGCAACCGGAGTCGGCGGGCCGCCGGGTCGATCCTCTGGAGTCAGCGGTTGCGGGGGCCTTGTGGGCGCTCGGTTTCCTCATCGGACCACAATTTGAATCGACATTTGAAGACGGTCGATATCAGGACGCCTTGCGGCGCTTCCAGGTTTCACGCAATCTGGAGCCGACCGGGGTCTTTGACGAGCCTACGCTTTATGCGATCACGGACCCGCTTGGTCGGTATTCGGAGTCGTGACAGGCTGCGGCGTTGTTAGAGCGCCGCTTTTCTTCATGGCCGTCGCGGCGGTTCAGAGCAAATGATCGGATGCCATCGACTATCTTTGGGTTTACTTCGTCTGGTTTTGTGCCGTTGTTTTCGCATTTCGTTTCTTGCGTGAGTCTGGTAACGAGGGGTGATTGAAGGGCGCTGGCGTGCGACCGTATAGATCTGCCGAGACCAGCTTGACGGGTCCTGGCGGTCATGATTTTCCTGAAGCGAGGAAACCGCGATCCAGAACGATCGGTGAAGCATCGCATGACGCAAGCCACCTCGGCGCCAGTGACAGCGCAGACCTATTGTGAGGCAGCCCCTCGCCACCCGGTGCACGGGCCCTATCACGAGTTCGAATACGGTTTTCCGGTCTCCGACGACCGAGTGCTGTTCGAGCGGTTGATTTTGGAAATCAATCAGGCCGGGTTGTCGTGGTTGACGATCCTGAAGAAACGGCCAGCCTTCCAGCTCGCCTATGACGGGTTTGATATCGACCGCGTCGCCGGTTACGGCGAGGCCGATCGGTCCCGACTGTTGGCCGATGCCGGCATCATCCGCAACCGGCTTAAGGTCGACGCGGCGATCGAGAACGCACGTCGAATCGTCGGTCTGCGGCAACGGTACAGCTCCTTCGCCGGTTGGCTGGACCACCATCACCCGCAGTCGAAGTCGGACTGGTTGGTGCTGTTCCGCAAGACCTTCCGCTTCGTCGGCGGCGAAATCGTCGGTGAATTTCTGCTCAGCACCGGCTATCTGCCGGGCGCGCACCGGCCCGATTGTCCGGTCCGTCAGCGCATCGAGTCTCTTGATCCGCCGTGGTTGCGTGCAGTGCGCGCCGGTAGCACCGTTTATGACGAGGTCGTTCTGCCCAAATCTTAAGCAGAAACCTGATCAAAGCGTATCAATTGCTCCAAAATCACGCATTTGACGAAAAAAACAACACCCCTGACGTCTGCGGCAGTTTTTACACTTGCATTGTCCGGGCAAGCCTATTCAGAATCGTCACTGAGGACAGGGGGGACTTCTCCCTCCTATCCGACGCTTGGTGGCGATTCCTCCCTAAACTCGGGCCGCGCGATGTGAGTCGTGCGGCCCTTTCTTATGGCCCTCCCACCGCGGCGCGGATACTAGTGTATTGTGTTCGCCATGTCACCCGTTTTTGCCAAGCGTCTGGTCAATTCTTCCAAATCCGAGTTTTTCCTTGATTTATGGAATTTCCGTGCCACCGGCTGCGGCCCTGGCGACGGGTGTTTTTCCCTTTTTCATGGGCCGGCCGACGTCTTTACTCTATATAGGCGGGGTCTGGGACCGCCCGGAACCGACCGGCATCGACCAACCGCAAGCCTCAACCGCAGCGAGTGAAGAGCGGCCATGCGTCTGTCAACCTATTTTCTGCCGACCCTGCGGGAGACCCCGGCGGAGGCCCAGATCGTCTCGCACCGCCTCATGCTTCGTGCCGGCATGGTTCGGCAGACCAGCGCCGGCATCTATGCCTGGCTGCCTCTGGGCCTTGCGGTCTTGCGCCGAATCGAGCGGATCGTGCGCGAGGAGCAGAACGCCGCGGGCGTGCACGAGTTGCTGATGCCGACCATCCAATCGGCCGATCTGTGGCGTGAGAGCGGTCGCTACGACGGGTACGGCAAGGAGATGCTGCGCATCCGCGACCGGCATGACCGCGACATGCTGTATGGACCGACCAACGAGGAAATGGTCACGGACATTTTCAAGACCTATGTCAAGAGTTACCGCGACCTGCCGCTCGGCCTATATCACATCCAGTGGAAATTCCGCGACGAGATCCGGCCGCGCTTCGGCGGCATGCGCGGCCGCGAGTTCCTGATGAAGGATGCCTATTCCTTCGATAGTGATGCGGATGCGGCGCGTCGGGCGTATCAGAAACAATTCGTCGCCTATCTACGCACCTTCGACCGGCTCGGCCTGAAGGCGATCCCCATGCGTGCCGATACCGGCCCGATCGGCGGCGACCTGAGCCACGAATTCATCATCCTGGCCGAGACTGGCGAGAGTGCGGTGTTCTGCGACCCGGCCTGGTACGACCTGAGACTGTCCCCTTGGGACGTGGATTACGGCGGCGACGTGGCCACGTTCTTTGATTACGCCACCAAGCTCTACGCCGCCACCGATGAGAAGCACGACCCGGCGACCTGTCCGGTGCCGGCCGACACGCTCCTTTCGGCGCGCGGCATCGAAGTCGGCCACATCTTCTTCTTCGGCACCAAATACTCCAAGCCGCTGGGCGCGTTGGTGGCCCGGCCGGACGGGGAGCAGGTGCCAGTGGAGATGGGGTCCTACGGTATCGGCGTGTCGCGTCTGGTCGGTGCCATCATCGAAGCCAGCCATGACGACGCCGGCATCATCTGGCCGGACAGCGTGGCGCCGTTCCACGTTGGGCTGATCAACCTGAAGGTCGGCGACGGCGAGACTGCCGCCGTGTGCGACGACCTCTATGCCAGGCTCGAGCAGGCCGGCGCGAGCGTGCTGAATGACGATCGCGATGAGCGGCCCGGCGTCAAATTCGCCGATATGGACCTGATCGGCCTGCCCTGGCAGCTCACGGTCGGGCCGCGTGGGATCAAGGCGGGGGTGGTGGAGCTGAAGCATCGGCGCAGCGGCGAGAAGCACGAGCTGTCTGCCGACAGCGCGCTCGCGAAGATTCTGGGCTGAGTGGGCGAACCCGGACACGAGGCCATTGCCATGTTCTCCCCGGTCGAGCGCATGGTCGCCATGCGCTATCTGCGCGCACGGCGGCGCGAGGGGTTCATCTCCGTCATCGCGCTGTTCTCGTTGCTCGGCATCGCGCTCGGCGTTGCCACTCTGATCATCGTCATGGCTGTGATGAATGGCTTTCGCCACGAGCTGCTCGCGCGCATCTTGGGCCTGAACGGACATGTCAACATCTTCGCCGCCGAGGCGGGGCCGTTGACCGGCTTCGATGCCCTGGCCGAACGCATCCGGGGGTTGGAGCGGGTTCGTCTGGTGGCGCCGACGGTGGAAGCCCAGGCGCTGGTCACGGTGCAAGGCCGGGCGACCGGGGCGGTGGTCCGCGGCATGCGACCAGCCGACTTTGCCCACCGCGGCACCTTGGCCGACAACCTGGTGGCCTCCGGCGGCGGTTTTGGCGACGATCGAATCGCCATCGGACACCGCATGGCGCGCCGGCTCGGGCTGTGGGCCGGGGATTCCCTCACGCTGGTGGCGCCCCAAGGCAAGACCACCGCTTTCGGCACCATCCCGCGCGTGCGGACTTACGAGATCGGGCTGGTGTTCGACGTCGGCATGTACGAGTACGACAACACATTCATCTTCATGCCGCTGGACGCGGCGCAGACGTTTTTCCGCACTGGTGCCGACGGCGTGACCTCGCTCGAGGTGTTCGTCGACGACCCCAACGACATGGCGCCGGTGCGGCGGTCGTTGCTGATCGAACTGGGTGTCGACGCACGCGTGGTCGACTGGCAGCAGACCAACCGCAGCTTCTTCAATGCGCTGGCGGTGGAACGTAACGTCATGTTCCTTATCCTTACCCTGATCATCCTGGTTGCCGCGTTCAACATCATTTCGGGCATGATTATGCTGGTGAAGGACAAGGGGCGCGACATCGCCATTTTGCGTACCATGGGGGCTACCCGCGGCATGGTCATGCGCATCTTCTTCTTGAGCGGCGCTTCCATCGGCGTGGTCGGTACGCTCGCTGGTTTCGCGCTCGGTGTTGTATTCTGTGAGAACATAGAAACCATCCGTCAGGCGTTGCAAAGCCTTACCGGCGCGACGCTGTTCGATGCGGAGATTTACTTCCTGAGCACATTGCCGGCGGAGATGGAGTGGAACGAGGTGCTGCAGGTGGTGGCCATGGCGCTCGGCCTGTCCTTCGGGGCGACGCTGTATCCGTCGTGGCGGGCGGCGCGGTTGGATCCGGTGGAAGCGTTGCGCTATGAGTGACGGGAAGTCCGCCGCGGCAGCCCCTGAGGGTGACGGTGCCACGCTGGCGCTTGAAACCGTGACCCGCAGCTTCCTACAAGGAGGCGTCCGGCTGGAGGTGTTGCGCGGGGTTTCCCTCGCAGTTCGGCCCGGCGAGATGGTGGCATTGGTCGGGCCGTCCGGCGCCGGCAAATCCACGCTCCTGCACATTGCAGGGCTGTTAGAGCAAGCCGACGGCGGGGCGGTGCGCATCGCCGGTCGCGACGTGCGCACGCTGGCCGATGCGGCGCGTACGGCGGTGCGCCGGCACAACATCGGGTTCGTCTATCAGTACCACCATTTGTTGCCAGAATTCTCCGCCGAGGAGAACCTGGTGCTGCCGCAGATGATCGCCGGCGTGGCACGGTCCCGGGCGCGGGCGCGGGCGCGCGACCTGCTGGAGCGAGTGGGGCTGGGCGGCCGGCTCGGCCACCGGCCGGCCCAGCTTTCCGGTGGCGAACAGCAGCGTGTCGCCATTGGCCGGGCCCTGGCCAACGCGCCGGGACTCTTGCTGGCCGACGAGCCAACCGGCAACCTGGACCAGCACACGGCGGAAGCGGTGTTCACCATGCTGCAGGCATTGGTGCGGGAGCAAGGTCTGGCGGCGCTGGTGGCGACCCACAACCTGGAGCTGAGCCAGCGCATGGACCGCGTGCTGCGGCTCAGCGCCGGCGCCGTGGTTGCGGCGTGAGCGCCCACGCCAGAACGGGCGAGGAGGGAGCCATGATCATCGAGGTCACCACCGAAGCCCAGGTAAACGACCTGCAGGCGGTGCAGAGTGGCCTGCGTGCCTTTAACGAGCACCATCTCGGCAAATCCAAGGCACGCATCGCCGTATTTCTGCGCGACCCGGACACGGGCGCCGTGCGCGGTGGTGCGGTCGGCTTCATCGCCGATACCGAGATTCTGATCGACTGGGTCTGGGTCGATGATGCGTTGCGCGGCCAGGGTTATGGTCGCCGCCTCCTGTGCAGCTTGGAAGACCGCGCGGTTGAGGAAGGCTGTACGCGTGTGACTTTGAACACCTTCACGTTTCAGGCCCCGGATTTCTATCCACGCCTTGGCTACCGAAAAATCGCAGAAATCCCGGATTTCCTCTGCGGTCACACCAAAACGTATTTTCGAAAATCGCTCCTGTAGATGCACCGAGCGCATCTTGGTGCTGCAGAGGCAAGACTCACTGTCACCACACGGCGACCTGTAGCGGCTGGTCCTGCCATGGGGCCCCTCGCCCAGTTCGGACTGAGGCTGAACTTTGACACCGTCTCGGCGATAATTGTGTAATTTCAATATATTATAGTCAGATTCTTGGCGCGTAGCACTACACTTTGGTCGTTCTCGAAGGGTCGCCGGACTGGGTTGGTTTGGGTTGGGGTGACGGCGTGAGTTCACGTACGT
>JANQJV010000112.1 GCA_028281465.1 Azospirillaceae bacterium
ACGTACGTGAACTCACGCCGTCACCCCAACCCAAACCAACCCAGTCCGGCGACCCTTCGAGAACGACCAAAGTGTAGTGCTACGCGCCAAGAATCTGACCATAACATATTGAAATTACACAATTATCGCCAAGCCGGTGTCAAAGTTCAGTCAAAGCCGCCCGCGTCCCCCACGCCAGCACCGGCAGGGTCGAGGTCTCTGTGTCTCTGCGGTGATCTATTCAACCACAGAGTCGCAGAGGGCGCAGAGACTGGCGCCTTATCGAGCTGTCGACTATTGCCCTCATTTGCCTGATGAGCTCAGCATTTTTCTCCGTGCCCTCTGCGTCTCTGCGGTGATCCTTTCAACCACAGAGGCGCAGAGGGGTGGTTTCGGTGGGATAGTCAGGTGGACCAGATTAACGACATCACTGGCCAGATCGTCGATGCCGCCATCAAGGTTCACCGGACGCTCGGACCGGGGTTGTTGGAAAGCGCCTACCATGCCTGCCTCAAGCACGAACTCGAGGCGCGCGGCTTGACTGTGGCGTCTCAGGTCGCTCTTCCACTCAGATACGGGAGCGTCTTGATCGAAGCCGGTTACCGCCTCGATCTCTTGGTCGAGGACCAAGTGGTGGTCGAGTTGAAGGCAGTGGAGGCGATCATGCCCATCCGCCAAGCTCAGCTCCTGACCACTCTGAAGCTCAGCGGCAAGCCGATCGGTCTGTTGATCAATTTTAACGTGACGCGATTGAAGGACGGACTGAAGCGTATGATCTGGACGCCGATGCAGGAATAAACATCCGCATTCTTCCTGGGAATTGTTTAACCACAGAGTCGCAGAGGACGCAGAGAATGGCGCCCTATCGAGAATGTCGAATATTGCCCTAGTCTACCTGATGATATAAGTATTTTTCTCCGTGACCTCTGCGCCTCTGCGGTGATCTATTCAACCACAGAGTCGCAGAGGTCACGGAGAATGGCGCCTTATCGAGCTGTCGACTATTGCCCTCATTTGCCTGATGAGCTAAGCATTTTTCTCCGTGCCCTCTGCGTCTCTGTGGTGATCCAAAACAACCGACGGAGCGGACCGATGCCCGCCCGCCGGCGCAAGGTTTCCCTGGCGTTCGTCGGCGGGTTCCTCTGATGGCGGAATGCGCCGACGCAGCCCCCCAGCCGGTCCGCCTGAAGGGGGGTATCAGGACCAGGCCACCGTCTCGGCGAACCGGTATCCTTTGGCGTGGACGCTGAGGATCAGTGTCGGGCAACGGCTTTTGCCTTCCAGCTTGCGCCGCAGGCGCAGGATCAGGCCATCGATGGTGCGCGGATTGGCATGGTGCGCAGATTGGCCAATCGCTTCCATCAGGGCATTGCGGGTCAGTGTTTTGCCCTGGTGCACCAGCAAGGTGTGCAAAAGCTGGAACTCGGACCGGGTGAGCGCCTCGGTCCGGCCATCGTCAAAACGCAGATGTCCACCGGCCAGATCAAGCGTGATGTCGCGAAACTGGCACAGGGTTGGCTTTGACTCCGGGTCCAGCAAACTCCCCAGGTGACGGTTCGAGTTGACACGCCGAACGAGGTTTTCCGCACGCAGCAGCAACTCCGTAATCTTGAACGGCTTGGTCATATAGTCATCGGCGCCGCGACGTAATCCAAGGAATCGATCTTCATCTTTGTCGCTGACAGTCAGGAAAATGATCCCCGTGTTACGCTGGCGGCGACACTCCGGAACCAAATCCATCCCGTTGCCGTCGGGCAGCATGAGGTCGATCACCGCAAGATCATACGCGCCCTTCGACAGCAACCGGCGGGCCTCGGAGACCGCCCCGGCCGCTTCGACACCATACCCGCCTGCCGCGAAGGCACCGGAAAGAAAAGACCGCGTTCCACTGTCATCTTCGACCACAAGCACAAGAGCGGACAGAGTCATGGAATGCCTCAAGACACCACCAACGCTAGCCTGACACGAATACGTACAATACGCGCCTCAATGAAATTATTCAAGGTGCTCCGTACTGATTGGGTGTGTTTTATGATTATAAATACAGATGCGCGATCACACCTTGCTACTTAATTTAACTCACGTATTTTTTATTGCTGATTATTTTTAACAATACCAGGACTGGAGAAATCAAGCATGTGGCTGGTCGCCGACACCATCGGCTGTGATCGACGTCGACACGGGTCAGGTGACGTCCGGCTATTGGGGCATGGGGCCGCACATCGGTGACGAGTCGTTCGACACCTCATCGATGGAAAGGTACGCCCGCAGACAGTGGACGGATTCGGTAAACTCCAAGAGGAAGCGGTTCAACTGGTCTTCGGCAGGAAAACCATAGGAGTCCAGAAAATGGCGCAAATGTTGCCCATGGCGCGTCACCGCAAGCAATCCGAAGGCGCTGGCACTGCTCACCATCCGATGCAACGCTGCGCTCGTCCGGTTGCGATCGGCGCTCTGCCAGCTCGCTTGTAGCTCGGCCTGATAGACGGCCACATTCTTCAGGAAAAGAGTGGCGGAACGGATTAAGAGGTCACGGCCCAGCAGAGCTATGCGGGCATCGAGCTCTGGGCCATCAAGGAGAGTTTGGCCGGCACTGGCGGCAGTGGCATGATCGGCCGATTGCACCGACAGGCCGACCCCTGCCTCCTGTGTTGGAGGGCGGTTGCAAGGCGAGGATCGTGTTACGGTTTGATCCGCGATCATGCTTTGAAGTTCGGTGATTGTTGCCGGCTTCGTCAAGACGGCGTTGAAACCGGCATCAAGACAGGCCTGGCCAATGTCGGGGCGGGTATCGGCAGTCAGGGCGACGATCGGTATGCCGGAAATCCGGTCATCTCGAAGGCGTCGCACCTCGTGACATAGGGCGAATCCAGACATCTTGGGCATATGTATGTCCGTGACCAGAATGTCGATGTGCGGGTGTGGTGCGGTCTTCAAGCACTCGAGTGCCGCAATGGCATTCGGCGCCACGGTGACCGCGTGACCGCTCGCCGCCAAGAGCTGTCCGATGATCAGCCGATTCTCTTCCACATCATCAACCAGCAGGATGGTCCGCGCTTCGGTTCTCTGAGTACGGCGGGACGGTGTCGTCACGACAGCCGGGGGTGCCGGCCGAACGGGCTGGCTGACGATAACCGTCGTGCCCCGTCCAAGCGCGCTTCGGATTTGGATCGTGCCCCCGATCGCATCGAGCAGGGATCGGCAAATCGACAAGCCGAGACCGGAGCCGCCGTGGCGGCGCCCAATCGAGCGATCCGCTTGAAAGAACGGCTCAAAGGCTCGGGAAAGGGTCTCAGGTCCCATCCCAACCCCAGTATCCGTCACCGTTGCCGTGAGGTGCAGCGTATCATCATTGACCCGCCGTCCGATCAGTCGAAGGTGGACGGCTCCCCGATCCGTGAATTTGACCGCGTTGGCAACAAGATTGAGCAGAATTTGGCGCAACGCCGACTCGTGACCAAGGATATGCTCCGGCAATCCCGTATGACTGACCGTCAGGTTGATGCCTTTTTCGGATGCCTGTTGCCCGAATACTGCTTCGACAATCTTGAGGAGATCGTATGGCGCAAACGCAACATCCTCGAGTTTGGTCGTCTGGTGTTGGGCCCGCGACAGGCTCAGGATATCGCCGATCAGTTGCTCCAGGATCATGCCGGCGCGCTGGATCCTCGCCAGAAGGTCGGAGCGGGCATCCTCTGACACGGTCTTTTTCAGGAGTTCAACAGCGCCGAGCAAGCTGGCGATCGGCGTGCGCAACTCGTGGTTCATCATAGCGATGAACTCGGAGCGCATTCGATTCTCCTGCGCCGCCACCTGCCGTTCAAGGTGCAAGGCCCGAATGCGGGTGTTGAGCGTGGCGGACAACCCCAAAATCAGGAGCACCAGGAGGCCTCTGTGCACATAGTCGATGATATGAACATTTTTCGCTATCCAGCCGCCCGGACTGCCCAAGACATCCGCGAAAGCCGGTAGAAAGATCGCGAGGTAAAGAACCAATCCAACCATGGGCGCTGCGAGCAGAGTAACGGCGCCTGCTATGCCCCGCCGGAAGGCTGCCCAGCATCCGCCCGTGCAAAGGAGGGTACTGGCAAACACACACCCGGTCATGACAAGAAAACCGGCTGAATTTGGTGGGAATAGGAACGGGATGCCGACGAGCAGCAATTGTGTAAGAATGAAGATAGTATTGATCCACGTATGTCTGATGGCAGGCCATGCATAAGTCCAGAAAAAGATGAATAGCAACGTCCATCGCCAGAGTGTCAAGTTGCGGACTAGTTCGACGAATAGATCGTTGGAGATTGTGAAACCGATCCCATGAAAACCGCCATCGAAGAGAAAGCTTGCGGCCGCGGAGGTCAGTGCTGCGAGAGCTAATATTGCAAACCGCCCATCACCGACCTGCAGGACCAGAATGATATGACTTATTACGATGGCGATCAAACAACCAAGAAATAATGGCAAGAGAAAACCACGCCAGCGCGAGTGATTGGCGACGAGGTTTTCCGTTGCCAGGTAAAAACCGTCCGTCGCCCGGAGCATGATCGGGTCAATTCGGATCAGGAGCACCGATCGGCTGTCAAGCGCAAACTCTACCGGAATTTCGAACCCGAGTGCGGGCTTTGGCCGCTTTTCGATCGCTTGTTGCGTAGCTCCGAGCGGTCCAATGTGCTGGATGAGCCGACCTTCAGGGTCAAGCACCCAAATGTCCAGAGCGCTTAACCATGCGCGTCTTTGGACCAGGATCCAAGTTTTCCGATCACTCCGGTTTTCGATGGTTCCAACCAGCCATTGAACACTCCCGCCACGATATCGAAATTTTTTCTCCTGCATTGGCAGAGTGTTAGTACTCTGAAAAATTTGTAGTGGATTTTTGGCTCCAGTCTCATCAGAAAAAACCAAGAATTCGGATAGTGCGATGTCATGATACTCGTTATTCAAAATAACCATCGGGTCCGCGAAGGCGGCTCGTGCCAGAGTGGCAATGAAAGTGAAGGTCAATATCTCGGTAAGACGCTGCCAAGCATTGTGTCGGTGCCTGACTCTCGCCGCGACCGACGTCAATTGTGGGTTACGTCGCGGTAATTGGGAGGCCTGGCTGCCCAGACGTCCAGTCGGAAAGCCGTCTTCTGTCCGCGTCCGTCTCACGATTCCGCTGAACTCTCGAGGGCGAAGGCCAGTCGAACCCGTTTACCATGGCGCTGCGACGGTCGTTGGCACAAAATTCTGTATACCACAGCCATTGAGCCAATGCATCGACGACTCGGCCGACCGGCTGCGCTTCCCCATTGTTTCGACAAACACGTGTCCCATGGAAAGATCTGATCGAGATTATAAAGATTAGTGTATTTCTTCCGATTATGTAGTAGATACAAGAAATTAAATCAATTTTATAACGTAAGAAACCAGACTCCGGAGTTTCCGGGATCCTGCCAGATGAACCTGGCCAAGGGATCCAACCACAGACGACACGCAGTCGTTCAGCCCGGACGGGGCACGCATCGCCTGTGGCAGTTATTTTGCCGCCGGTGGGCCAGGGAAAACGTCGCGCTATGCGCTGCCTGACGCCCGCGCATAGCGTGAGGCTTTCTCCTTGCCACCGGAGCCGCCGCGCTGGTGTATCGCCGGCCCGGGCCGCGAAGCCGAGACCGATCCCGTAACCTGGCAGCCGAAATGGCCCTACCCTATGCCAGATTGGCGCGCCTGGCCGGCTGCCAGCGACCGTGAAGAGGAGCCTCCCTTGCCGGTCGCTTCGGAATGATGCCGACCACTCGGAAGACGCTGGGCCAGCCATTGTTCGTCTTCAGCTTGACCAGCAGACCCGGTCGGCTTGGAAACAATCGTCGGCCTCCTGCATTGTCTTTGTGCGTGATCAGCTTGGCAAAAGATCGGAGCTATCCAGGGCAGGGGCGCCGGTTACCACCTTGCGCTCCAGGTTGTCGTCCTCGTGGGTGAGACCATCGGTGATCTCGGTTTTTCGGCGCACAGTCCCAGGCTATCCTCTTGTGTCCGATCTCGCAGAAGCCGACCAACGGTCGCCCTCACACCAGAGAAGATTCGCTCTCTGTCCCTGACGCCACCCAATCACCCGTTCCAATTCGACAATCCCAGAGCGGCGCTTTCCACCCTTTAAGTCTTGTATCTCTGGTGGTTCGAAAATGTCGAACCAAACTGGGTGGGGCTCGGGCCGGAAAGCACTGGCGCAGAGGGAGTCCGTCGAACTGGCTGTTGGGACGCCCAGAGATTCATCCATGGATGTCCGGAATTGTTAGTCATATCACACATCTACCGTCACCTCCGTCTGGCTTTACTGGTACCGTACGTCCAGCTTCGTCGATTGCCATCCAGGGGCATCCACGCTCAAATGTGGGATGACATGATGGATGGCGTGGAGACGGTCGTTGCCGACGCGAACACAGGTTTATGAAAGAGTTGGAAACCGGCCAAGGCGGTGGCTATTGCGGGAGGCCATGTCCGAATAGCGCCTGCCCAAGTCGAGGCCACAGTCCGGCCTGACGACCACGACGATCAACGCATCTGCAGCGGGTGGGCGGGACCGAAGCTTGCCAATAACAGGGAGCCGCCGATCAGCGCGATCAACGCCCCGCCGGCAATCGCCGCAACGTCGGTGGCCAGGCGCCAGGCGCCTCCCCGGCTCGAGAGGATCGCGGCGGCGGTTGTGCGGGTTCCCACCGTGATGAAGGCCAGAGCCGCCACCGTCAGGGCGGTGCCGAGGGACATGGCGGCAACGGCAGCCACCCCGGCCCACGCGAGATCGGACGCTTTCGCGACGGCCAGCACGAGGATGGCGCCGCTGCAGGGTCTCAAACCCACCGCCAGCACAACGGCCGCGGCCGCCCAGACGCTGTCGGCCCGCGTGATCTCGTCGGCGGAGGGACCATGGCGATGGCCGCAGCCGTACGCCGTCGCCTTATGGCGATCGTGGTCATACGGAATCGCCGCCCCCGATCCCCAACCACCGGTCGCGGTCCCGACCGACCGCGCCACCAGATACGATCCCAACAGAACGAGGAGGCCATAGCCGAGCCGTTCGGACCAGGTAACCGCGAAGGAGGTGTCTCGCAGCAGCCAACCGGCTCCGAATACCAGTCCGTAGACCAGCACCACGGCGGTCAGCCCCTGGCACAGCGCGCTCGCCGCCGCCATGGCGATGCCGCGGCGAAACCGCTCGGGGTGTGTGGCCAGGTAGGAGGCGAGCACCGCCTTGCCGTGTCCCGGGCCCGCCGCATGGAAGACCCCGTAAGTGAACCCGGACAGGATCAGCCCTGCGCCCGCCGCAACGCCATGGTCGGCCCGGAGCGATCGGATCGCCGCCGCCAGCTCCCGATGCAAGGCTCGCTGCTGGTCGAGGACCCACCGGATCGCCGCACTCCAGAGGGGAGCGCCGCTGTCCGCACCCGCATCGGCCGGGAGGAGGTCTTGCGCAACGGCAATCCCGGCCAGAACGAAGACGACGCCGGCCGGCAAAGCCGTCATCAAGCCGCGGAGCATGTCACCGTCACCTGTTCGGAGAAGAAGAACCGGGTCAACGATAGCATGCGTCAGGGACAGAGGTGGACCCCGCCGTTTGGACCGGGGCTTTGCGCTGCGGCCGCGGACAACGGTGCGTCGGGATCTCAGACTTCGTCCTCCGGATCGCTAACCGGGTCGAGGACGAACACCAGCCGCGTCTCTCCTGTGCCCTCGATCGGCGGCGAGCGATGCAGGAGGCCGGATCGGGGGCGTTCGGGCCACAGCGTGCCGCGCAGCAGGATTGGGGCGCCGGTGGGCACGGTGAAGATGCGGTTCGGCTCAGCCCCGTCGGTTGAGAGGCCGTATTGCGTGCCGGTCCCACGATAGGTGCAGACAAGGCGTGCCGTCACGGCGTCGATGTGGAATTTGCGGCAGGCATTCGTGGTGACGACGTCGAAGCGCAGCCGGAGATACGGCGTCGACATCAGTCCCACGAAGAGGTTCGCCAAAGCTGCAACATCGTCGATCAGCCATCCCCGTTCGCCGCAGTCGGGGGTGCCGGATGCTTCGCAGATCTGCAACGCCGCAGCGCGGATGTCCGCTGGACGAAGGATCACCCGTGCCTCCGGCAGCCGATCGGGCTGCAGCGCGTCGATCCAGGATTGAAAGCCCGGCAAGGGGCGGCGCCGCCAGATCGCGGCGGCGCAGCCCGGGCGCTGGAACGCGCACAGGCCCTCGGGCGTGTCCGCCACGCTGACACCGACAGCCGCGTCTGTGACGATGTCCCGACCGAGGTTCATGGTGCCTCACCCTGTTGTGATCCGGCCGGTCTCGACGACAACGCCGCCGCCCCCGTCATCGCACGCTCCGGTTGCTCCCGGTGCCCCTGGCTTCAAAGCCTCTCATCACACCAGGGCGATCAGTCGGCACGGTCCGCCAGTCCCGCCCTGGTGTTTGGGCGCGCCAACGACCAGGGTGGCACCGGTGGCGGGAAGCTGGTCGAGATTGGCCATGTTTTCCACGGCCCAGCGGTTCGCCGGCAACCACGTGTAGTGCGTGATGAAATCAGCCGACAGGCCGTAATCGATCGACAGCGTGTCGACACCGATGCCCGCGACCTCGGCTTCTTCGAGCAGCATCTGTGCGGCCTCGACATGAAATGCGGGGAAGTGCATCTTGCCCGCATCATCGGCATTCCGGAAGCCGGGCGTGCCCAGTCGTCGCTGCCAGCCGGCATTCTGGGCGACGCAGGCGCCGGGCGGGATCGGCCCGTTCGTGGCAATCCAGGTTTTCAGATCATCGGGCGTGACCTGCGCATCCGGATCGGCATCCGCCTTTTCGCGGATATCGACAATGGCGAGTGGGCACACCAAGGACTCAACGGGAACCTCGTCGATCGAGGTGCCGCCATCGGTGAAATGCAGCGGGGCGTCGATATGGGTGCCCGTATGCTCATTCACGCGCAGCATCTTGAGGTTGAAGCCGTTCTCTGCATAGGTAAACACGTCGTCATCGAAGACCTGCTGCTCGCCGAAATAGGTCGGAAAGTCGTGGCTCAGGGTATGGGTCAGGTCGATGACACGGCTGGCCGGCTGGGCCAGAACCGGTCGCGGCGTCAAAGCCGCCGAAGCCACGATGGCCACCCCTGCTGTTGCTGATCCGCGAAACAGATCGCGGCGGCTGAGCGCTTTTCCCTTCACATACTCCATGATGATCGGATGGCACATGGCACGTTTCCCCTATGCTTCTGCTCACCGGAGATCGACCGTTGGGCCGGTTGCAACGGCATCCCGGTGCGCAGAAACGTTATTGTTGAGCAGTTCAGACCGCAACACTCATTGCCCCAGCGTTGCGCTTGGTCTTGTCAGGCTCCCGCTATCCTGAAGGGTGACACTCTGCTCCGTCACGGCGAAAGGGCCGCCGCGAGGGTTGTCGCGTTGTGGCGCATCATGTCGAGATAGGTGGGCGCCGGGCCGTCGGGGCCGGACAGCGCACCGGGGTAGAGTGTGCCGCCGATGGTGGCCCCGGTCTCGTTTGCGATCTGCTCGAGCAGGCGCCCATCGGTGATGTTCTCAAGGAAGACGGCCGAGAT
This sequence comes from Azospirillaceae bacterium, assembly GCA_028281465.1. GTDB lineage: Bacteria > Pseudomonadota > Alphaproteobacteria > Azospirillales > Azospirillaceae > JANQJV01. The sequence goes on from JANQJV010000112.1 coordinate 9,545, forward strand.
GCCCTCCGCACGGATGCGCTCGATCAGGCGGGCGACATCCTTTGCCGACGCCTCGGACTCGGTGCTGAGACCTTGGGGGGCCAGGAAGGTCAGCCCATAGTCGCGGCCGAAATACTGGAACGCATCGTGTGAGGTCACGATGGTGCGGTGGTCGGCCGGCAGGCTTGCCACGATCGCGTGGATGTCCGCATCGAGCGCCTCGATCTCGGCGACGTAAGCCGCGCGGTTCTGGTAGAAGTCGCCTGCATTCGCTGGGTCAGCCTGGGCCAGAGCGGCCGTGATGGTGTCGACATAGGCCACGGCGTTGTCCAGGCTCTGCCAGGCGTGCGGGTCGAAGGCGCCGTGGTGATGGTGGTCGTGGTGGCCGGCCTCGGCGTGGGCATCGTGATCATGGTCGTCGTGATGGCCCGCCTCGGCATGGGCATCGTGATCATGGTCGTCGTGGTGGCCGGCCTCGGCGTGGGCATCATGATCATGATCGTCGTGATGGCCCGCCTCGGCATGGGCGTCATGATCATGGTCATGCCCGGCCTCTTCGGCGTGGTCCTTGTGGCCATCGCCGTGGTCATGGTCGTCATCGTAAGCGATCGGCTCGATGCTTGCGGTCGCCACAACGCGCAGACCGTCGAAATCGGAGGCGTCGATCAACCGGTCGAGCCACCCCTCGAACTCCAGTCCGTTGACGAAGAGCACGTCGGCTTCGCTGACGGCCCGCGCCGCTGCTGGCGTAGGTTGATAAACATGCGTATCGCCATCCGGGCCGACGAGCGTGGTGACCGAGACATGGGCGCCCCCGATGCGCTCCACCATGTCTCCAAGGATCGAGAAGGTGGCGACGACCGGGATGGGCTCGTTCGCCTGCACGACGGCAGGCACAGCCAGCGAGAGGGCCACAAAGGCCACACCGGATTTCAGAAGCGTTCTACGGGGTGTCATAAAGTTTCCTTTCAGGAATTGAAGTGTGGACGCAGCAAGGCGCGCGCGACAAGACCACCCGTCGGCCCAAACACCAGCGACACCCCGTAGGCGATACCGGCCACGAGGATGATCGCCGGCCCGGACGGCAGGCTGTAGTGGTAGGAGAGCAGCAGGCCGCTCAGGCTCGACAGCATGGCGACAGCGACCGCGGCGATGACCAGCCAGCCGATGCTGGCGGCCCAGAAGCGCGCCGCCGCGGCGGGCAAAATCATGATTCCAACCGCCATGAGGGTGCCGAGCGCATGAAACCCACCGACCAGGTTCAGCACCACCAACGTCAAGAAGGTGAAATGCGTCACCGCACTCAATCCGCTGACCGAACGCAGGAATTGCGGGTCGGCACATTCCAAGACCAATGGCCGAAACAGGGCTGCGAGGGTCAGGACCGAAAGGCTCGCGATCGAGCACAAAAGGATCAGAGCCGCATCGTCGAGTGCCAGCACCGTGCCGAAGAGCACGTGCATCAGGTCGACGTTGCTGCCGCGGGTCGAGACGATCAACACGCCCAGCGCGAGTGAGATTAGGTAGAAGGCGGCGAGGCTGGCATCCTCGCGCAGGGCCGTGACGCGGGTAACCAAGCCCGACAACAACGCCACCGCCATGCCGGCGATCAGACCTCCGAGGGTCATGGCACCGAGCGACAGTCCGGCGACCAGATAGCCCACGGCGGCACCGGGCAGGATCGCATGCGCCATCGCATCCCCGGTCAGGCTCATCCGCCGCAACATTAGGAACACGCCCACCGGCGTTGCGCCGACCGAGATGGCGATGCAGCCAAGCAGCGCGCGCCGCATGAAGCCGAAACTGGCAAACGGCTCGAGGAGAGCCTCCCAAGGGGCCTCCCACATCACGCGGCGCTCCGACCGCATGTGTGCGGTGGGCCTGCGCACGCCTCGCACATTTGCCGGGCCCGAAACTGGTTTTCGGCGGTGAGCACCTGCGCCGTGGGACCATGGGCGACAAGTTCCCGCGCCAGCATCAGCGTCTCGGGAAAATGCCCGCGCACCGTCTCGAAGTCGTGCAGCACCGCCAGCACCGTCCGTCCTTCGCCATGCCAGCGCCTGACGACATCGATAAGATCGGCCATCGTGCGGGCGTCGATGGCGGTGAAGGGTTCGTCCAGCAGGACAATGCGCGCATCCTGGAGGAGCAGGCGGGCGAAGAGCATGCGCTGCATCTGCCCGCCAGACAGCGAACCGATGGGGCGTGCCTCGAAGCCCTCAAGCCCCACGGCCGAGATCGCCTCGGCAACGCGCGTGCGATGGGTGTGCCCGAGACGTCCGAAGGGCCCCACCTCGCGCCAGAGTCCCATCGCCACCATTTCGACCACGGAAATCGGGAAAGAGCGGTCGATATCCGATTGCTGCGGCAGATAGGCGATGTCGTCTCGCGCGACCGAACCGAAGCTGACCTGCCCCGAGAGCGGTGAGAGTGCACCGATCACGCCCTTGAGCAGCGTCGATTTGCCGGCGCCGTTGGGGCCGACGATCGCGGTCATGCTCCCCTCAGCAATCTCGCCGTCGAGGTGAAGGACGACCGGATGTCGGTCGTAGCCCAGCGAAAGGCCCCGGAAAGCAAGCGCGTGGGTCATAGGGCGCCCGGCCTGGCGGTTGCCCAAAAGAACCCGGCCCAGAGGGCGGCTATGACAAGCGCGGCCCCGGCCAAGCGGGGCATTAAGCCGAGTAGGAGAAGCCTGAGATGCTGTCTGCGGCGTGCGTTCATGCCGGGGGCTCCGCGTTCCTGACCATCCACAAGGCTCCTACACCTCAAGGACACGGCGTGTTGGCACAGAGCCGAAGCTGTCTGAGCGTCTCATCCGCCGATCTCCCGTGACGCCTGTTCGAACCAGCCGATCACCCGCTGCCGGTGCGCCTCGCCCCAGGTCTTGACGAATTTCTGCGTGCGCTCATGGGCCGGATCCGCCAATTCGGCGAGCCGCTGCGCAACGAAGGTCGGGGTCAAGGGAATGCCGCACTGGACCTCGATACAGTGGCGCCAGTCCTGGTAGGTGCGCAGGCTCATCATCACGTCGCCTCTCCGAATTCCTTGGTTTCGCGACAGAGTCGGCATCGGCCATTCACTTCGATGACGGCCGTTTCCAAGGCGAACCGGGCCCGTGCGGCGACCGCTGCCACGGATCGCCCAATCCCGGGGCTCGTCAGCTCTTCCACGGCGCCGCAGGCGTCGCACACTGCGACCACGGGCGGACCCGCGTGGGTCCGGTGCGCGCGCACGACATAAGCGTTGAGGCATTCCACGCGGTGGATCAGCCCCGCCTCGCTGAGGCGGGCGAGTGCCCGGTAGACCGTGGGCAGCCCGTTCACCCCTGCTGGACGCAGCCGGTCGAGAAGACCGTAGGCCCCGATCGCCCGGCCGGTTTCCCGATGCAGGGCTTGAAGGATCAGCGCGTCGACGGAAGATCGGCTTTGAGACGGTGTCATGCCTGGTGGTCCATGACGGCTCCGCGCCAGCAGGAGGCTGATCCGCAATCGATACGTTATAACATTACATAGCGCGCGCTCTGGCCAGCCGTCAAGGGCCACTGGAGCACCGGCCATCGGTCCCCAACCGGATGAGCAATCAGCCCAGGTTTCAAGCTTTGAAGATGCTGTTGGTCCTGTGGGCATGTGGGCGAGGGCAAGCAGTTGGCTTCGCCGCACCTTCGGTGTCCCCATGGTCCTTTGCTCCGGTCTCTACCATGGGCCCGATGTTTTTTTGGGGCCATGGGGAGAGCACAGCCGGTCGGCAAAGCCGATCGTCCACATATCCGGGAGGCCGGCACCGGAATGCCGGCGGCGGATCGGCCGATCCACCCTTGCATCGAACCGCTGCCGGCATTCGTCAACCGGTCTGGTGCACCCGTCTGGACCAACTTGGAACCCAGGGCGCATGATCCGCCATCGGACCTGGGTAGACCGCACCCGCCTTGGCGTCGGTCTCCGCACGGATGGTCCCGGCCGGGTTCAAATCCAACGCCGAACCGACCCGGCATAGGCGTCGTACGCCGCACCAAAGCACCGGCGCATCGCCTTTTCCTCGAACCGAATGTACCAAAGGTCGGTGACCACGGCGAACAGCGCCGCAAGACCGAATGCCGGAAGAGTCCCGACCAAGAGCGCAGTCCCGAATAGAAAAAGCACGAAGCCAAGGTACATCGGGTTTCGGCTATACCGGAACAGACCATCGGTCACGAGCCTGGTCGGGTCGTCGAAGGTCTTGATGTTGGTGTCGACCTGCGCGAAGTGGCGGGACCCGATGACCGCCAAGGCCAGACCGCCCACGAGGGGGATCAGACCTACCAACGAATAGGGGTGCGGGACCACGGTCGGTCCGAACTCGAGGACGTACAGACTGAGCATGGCGATCAGGATCAGCAGGACCAGGGTGGGTGGCAATAGTTTCATGTCATGTCTCCGTTGTGCGATCACTGCGCTCCAAGGGGGGCAGGTGAACCGTGCGGGTGATCAGCAGCCGCAAGGCGGCGACGGCGCGATCGCGCTCGGCACCGGCAGCGATCGCGTCTGCGGTCTCGTGGATCGCGGCGAACAGGAGGGTTGCGGTCGGTTCCGGATCAAGTGGGGCATAGGCCCCCGCGGCCTGCCCGGCGTGGATCAAGGCGGCTATCCGTGCCGTCGGTCGCTCCGCCTCCGGCAGCGGCCGGGTGCGGGCGAAGTCGCTATGGAACAGGACCTCGTGAAGCGCCTCAAGGGCCAGAATGCCATCGACCAGAGCGACCGCGATGGCGGGCAGCAGAGTGTCCCAGTCGGTTGTCTTGGGGTCGCCGATCAGCCGCGCCACCTCGGCCTTGATCGGCGCCACCTGCCTTTCCCGGACCGCCGCCAGCAGGTCTTCCCAGGTCGCGAAGTAGGCGAAGACAGTGCCCTTGGCGACGCCAGCGGCGCGGGCAATGTCTTCCGCCCGGACCGCGGCGCCGTCACGCCGCAATAGCGTCTCGGCAGCGTCCAGAATCTCGGTGCGCCGGACCGACGGGTCCAGGCGCCGCCGCCGGGTGCGCGGCTCGTCTCTATTGACCATGGGTCAAAATATACATGACCCATGGTCATTTATCAAGGCATGCAGGCACTCTGCCCGAGACTATCTGGAACATGCGCCGCCAGAGCAGTGCCACGGACGGTCGATGGCCCACTCACTCACTCTGGCTGGCAGGCGACGGTCGGCCGCCGCCCCACTGGTGGATTGTCGCTGGTATCCCCAGACGGACACCTGATGGTGATCTCACACCGGACACGGCACCCGGTACCGGCGGCGGTCGCTATCCACCGGTGTGACAGGTCTGTCATGGTTGCGCGTCGAGCCCGGCAGCGTCGCTCTCTCCGACAGGGGGAAACCACGCCAATGAGGAATGATGCAACGAGATGAGAACGCGTCCTTCGAGCTTGTGGTAGGCGAATGTGTAGTCGGCGCGGGTAGCGTTGCCGTCACCATCGATGAAGGTGTAATGTCCCATATCCATATAACCGTATCCTCCTCGCCTTCGGATCGGTCCGGCACCGCTTTGGAAGTCCACGCGCTTCCAACCTCGATTGAGAAAGCCAAAGTCGTGAGGATAGTTCGGATCACCACCCACAAAGTATGACCGTGCTCCAGCGCGATCGAGGCGAATGACGTCCGCCAAAGTCGGCTTGAACAGCAGGGGTTCGTCCGGCCCCCCGAAATCGTAGAGGTCCAGGAGCTGGTCGACGTTGCGCTCAATGATGTATCTGACCCAAGCACGCTGTGCTGCGATGACTTCAGCTTTGGTCATGGACTGAAAGGTGCGCTCGGACATTCTTCAAACTCCTTGTTGGTTGACTGACAATACTCTTGCTAGAGGCGATCGACTGGGTCCAGAAGCAGATCGTGCCGGCAGGCGAGCCTGTACATGGGTGAGCTGACGAGCCCACGCAATTCCTTTCAGGCTTGGCAGCACCCCTTATCAACGCATCCACAGTCCGCGCAGGCGCTGAAGCTGGTCACACCGCAATGCTCCAACAGTCGCTTCTTAGGGGCCGCCTTACGTTGAGACGTTTGGACACCCGCAGTTCGGGCCACATTTGCGGGGCGCGCCGGTGCACGCGTCGCCGCACAAGCAATGCTCGCCCAGAGGCTCGCCCAGAGGCTCGCCACGTGCGCAATCACACGAACGGGGGCAATTGTCGTAGGCGCAAATCTCAGAACTGGCCATCGATCTCTCTTTATGTGTTTACATCTGAGACAACCACGGTGACGGGGCGAGGTTGTTATACGACAAGCATCTGATACGGTGAGAAATCAACTGCCGGCGATCACCGCTGCTGCCCCTGCGTCCTCGCCTCGCCGCTAGAGCATTTTCCGCTCACACTGATTCGCGAAAACTGCTCTAGAATTTTGTATTTTTTTAGCAAATCGTCGTCGCAGATCGACTCAATCTGCTCGGGATTTGCTCTAGTTCTCACCGTCTGCCGCCGTCCCGCAGAGGATGAACCTCTGGGCGGGTCGTGGCCACATCCCGGAGCGCCGACGCCCCGTCGGCCTGGCCCGTCAACCCGGCACGGCGGCGGGAACACCGGACACCGTCCGCCGTCCGCGGCGCTGTGGCCATCC
>JANQJV010000204.1 GCA_028281465.1 Azospirillaceae bacterium
GGGCCGACGGGGCGTCGGCGCTCCGGGATGTGGCCACGACCCGCCCAGAGGTTCATCCTCTGCGGGACGGGCGGTAGCACGGTGTGGAACTCATATCAACGGCCCGAAACACTGACCGGTCCTCGGACCGCCCCGTTTCGGAGCGTCGGCCTCCTTGCCGGCTGGACCGCCGGTTTCCAGCCGGCCCGGACCACGCCCAGCAGCCGGCCGCCAAGATGGCGGCGGTCCAGCCAGCAGGGATGCCGGCGCTCCTCGTTCAGCGCCGAAACCGACCGTGTCATCAATGCGGGCCATGGGTATCAAGGGCCGCTAAACCTCAAAACTCCACGCCGGCCTGCGCCTTCACGCCGGAGCGGAAGGGGTGTTTGACCATGGTCATATCGGTGACCAGATCGGCCATCTCGATCAGCTCATCCTTGGCGTTGCGGCCGGTGATGATGACGTGCTGGTCGGGCAGCTTGTTGGCGAGTGCGTCCAGGATTTCGGTGAGCGGCAAGTAATCGTAGCGCAGCACGATGTTGAGTTCGTCGAGCAGCACCATGCGGTAGGCCGGGTTGGCCAGGCATGCCTTGGCCTTGTCCCAGCCGGAGCGGGCGGCGGCGAGGTCGCGCTGGCGGTCCTGCGTCTCCCAGGTGAAGCCTTCACCCATGGTGAAGATGTCGACCTGGTCTGGGAAGGCTTCGAGCACCGTCCGCTCACCGGTCTGCCATTTGCCTTTGACGAACTGCACCACCGCTACCTTGAAGCCATGGCCGATGGCGCGCAGCACCATACCGAAGGCGGCACTCGACTTGCCCTTGCCCTTGCCGGTATGGACGATCAAAAGGCCCTTTTCGATGGTCTTGGTGGCCAGAATCTTCGCTCGCGCCGCCTTCTTGGCCGCCATTTTCTCCGCGTGCCGGGCGTCGAGGGCCTGGTCGGCGGCGGTGGGTTCTGGCTCGCCCATGGGGTGCGTCTCCTCTCCCGTTGGTTCTCGACGTGAGGTCGTCAGAGCAGTTCGTCCCGTTCCTCCGGAGGTGGGTCCCGTGTCCCGCGGCACTGGTTCGCTTTCCCAGCGTCCGGCGGGCGTTCAAGTGTGACGCGGCCGCCGCTGTCGGCGATCCTGCGCAGGGGCACCGTCGTCATGGTTGCGCTCGCAAAGGCAGAGCGGTCGCCCCGGCAGCATCGGCCAGATGTTTGAGGACATCGTAGGCGGAATTGGAGCGGGGGCGCCAGAGGGAGCGGTGTTGGGCGTCCAGGAGGCGGGCGGCCATTTCGCGCAAAGCCGCCGGGTTGGCGTCGGCCATGAAGGTCCGCACGGTGTCGTCGTTCACATAGGCATCGTAGACGGCGTCGAAATGGGCGTCGCGGACGGTGCCCGTGGTGGCGGCGAAGGCGAACAGGTAATCCACGGTGGCGGCGATCTCGAAGGCACCCTTGTAGCCGTGGCGCATCACGCCGGCGATCCATTTCGGGTTGACGGCGCGCGCCCGCACGACCCGGTCGATCTCCTCGTCCAACCGGCGGATGCGGGGCGTCTCCGGGCGGGAATGATCGTTGTGATAGACCACCGGTGCCCGGCCGGACACGGTCCTGACCGCGGCGGCCAACCCACCTTCGAACTGGTAGTAGTCGTCGCTGTCCAGAAGGTCGTGTTCGCGGTTGTCCTGGTTGTGCAGCACCGCGTCGACCGTGCCCAGACGCTGTTCGAACGCCGCGCGGTCGGGCGTGCCGGCCTGGCCGCCGCCATAGGCGTAGGATCCCCAGGTCATGTAGGCCTCGGCGAGATCCGCCGCGCCGTCCCAGCCGCCTTCGTCGATCAGCGCCTGCAGCCCCGCCCCGTACGCGCCGGGCTTGGACCCGAACACGCGGGCGCCGGCGCGCTGGTCGGCCTCCTCGGGCGGGACGCCTTGGGCGATCAGCGCGGCGCGGTCGCGTGCCACACGAGCTGCCAGCGGGTTGACCTGGGCCGGCTCGTCCAGCGCCGCCACGGCGCGCACGGCGCTATCGACAAGGTCGATCTGGAATGGGAAGGCATCGCGGAAAAAACCCGAGATGCGGAGGGTCACGTCGACCCGCGGCCGGTCGAGCACGGCGGCTGGCATGACCGTGAAGCCGGTGACCCGGCCGCTGGCCGTGTCCCAGTCCGGCTGCACGCCCAGGAGCGCCAGCATCTGGCACAAATCGTCGCCACCGGTGCGCATGTTGGCGGTCCCCCAGGCAGTGAGCGCCAGGCTGCGCGGCCAGTCGCCGTGCTCCTGCACATAACGCGCGACCACCGCCGCGGCCGAGCGCCAGCCCAGGGTCCAGGCCGCCGGTGTCGGCACGGCACGCGGGTCGACGGCATAGAAGTTGCGCCCCGTCGGCAGCACCTCGGGCCGGCCGCGGCTGGGCGCGCCGGACGGGCCGGGCGGCACGAAGCGGCCGGCCAGGCCGCGCAGCAGCCCGCGCAGCTCCGCCGGGCCGCAGGCATCCACGGCCGGGCGCATGGTCTCGGCGACACCACGCAGCACGGCGATCGTCGCGGTCCAGCCGGCATCGGGCAGCCGGTCGCCGGCCACCAGGGCGGTGGCCAGGTCTTCCAGACCGTCGACCGCATCGCCCTGGGTGCGCCAGCCATGGCGCCGGCCGGCGCCCTCGGGCACGGCGGCGGCCAGGTCCGGCGCCAGCGGGTCGAAGCCGAGCCGCAGGTCATGGGCGAGCGCGCGCAGCAGCGAGGCATCGCCGCCTTCGCCGCGGCCCCTCGGCAGGCGCACCAGCGCGACCAGCAAGTCGGTCAGGGATTGGCCTGTCGGCGACTGGCCGAAGATGTGCAGCCCGTCGCGAATCTGCAGGTCCTTCAGCTCGCACAGATAGGCGTCCAGCTTGGTCAGGGCTTCGTCGGCATCGTCGCGGCGCGCGATGCCGCAGTCGGCGTCCAGCCCGGTCTGCTCGGCCAGCTCCAGGATGCGGTCGCGCAGCACCGGCAACCGGCGCGCGTCCAGTCCGGCCGCCTCGAAATACTCGTCGATCAAGGCTTCCAGTTCGCGCAGCGGGCCATAGGTGCCGGCCCGGGTCAGGGGCGGGGTCATATGGTCGATGACGGCGGCGGCGGTGCGCCGTTTCGCCTGGCTGCCTTCGCCTGGGTCGTTCACGATGAAGGGGTAGAGGTGGGGCAACGGGCCGAGCGCCACGTCGGGAAAACACGCGGCGGAGAGCGCCAGCGCCTTCCCCGGCAGCCATTCCAGATTGCCGTGTTTGCCGAAATGCACCACCGCCTGAGCGCCGAAACCGCCGGCGTCCGGAGACAGGCGCAGCCAGGCGTGGAACGCCAGATAGCCGTGCGGCGGCGGCAGGGCCGGGTCGTGGTAGCTGCGCACCGGGTCGATGTTATAGCCGCGCGCCGGCTGCACCGCGATGGCCAGATGCCCGAAGCGATGCGCCGGCAGCCGAAAACGCCCGTCGGCGACGAAGGGATCGGCGGCGGGGTCGCCCCATCGGTCGGTGACCCGCCGGCGCACGGGCTCCGGCAGGCCGGCGAACCAATCCTCATAGACCGACACCGGCAAGGACGCGTCGACGGCTCGGCCGTTCAGCGCCGTCAGATCATTGGTGACACCGGCCGTGAGCCGGGCCATGAGCGCCTGGCCGTCGGTCGGTGCGTCGGCCACGGCGTAGCCGTCTTGCGCCAGAGCGGCCACCGCGGCGGCGACCGACGCCGGCGTGTCCAGCCCGACGCCGTTGGCGAGCCGGCCGTCCCGGTTCGGGTAATTGGCCAGCACCAGGGCGACCCGTCGCGTGGCGGCCGGCGTGTGGCGCAGGCGGGCCCAGCCGGCGCCCAGGGCGGCCACATGGGCCACCCGATCCGGCACCGGGCGGTAGGCGGCCAAGCTGCACTCCGTGGCGGCGTGCCACGTGGCCTCGGCCTTGAACGACACCGCCCGGGTGATCAGGCGGCCGTCTACCTCGGGCATGGCCACGTTCATGGCGATGTCGCGCGCCGCCAGGCCGGCGGTGCCGGTGCGCCAGGTGTCTTCCCGGCCGCCTGAGAAGATGACCTGCAGCACTGGACAGTCGGCGGCATCGAACGGCCCGGCGGTCTGTGCCGCACCGGGCGTGGACACGGCAAACCCCGTGCCGTTGATGATGACGTCGGGTGGAGCGGCGTCGAGCACCGCTGCTACCATGTCGGCACAATGCCGATCTTTGAGGCTGGCGACGGCGATCGGCAACGGGTTCAAGCCTTCGGCGCGGAGCGCGTGCACCAGCGCATCGACCGCGGCCAGATTGCCCGCCTGCAAGAGCGCCCGGTAGAACACCACGGCCGCGGTGGGGGCACCAGCGGTCCAGCCGGCGCGCAATTCGGTCAAGGACGGTTGGGTCAGGCCGGGTGCGTACAACGCCGCCTTGGGGAGAGGCGCCGGCTCGCGCCAGGCCACCGCATGCCCCAACCGGGCCATGGCATGGCCGAGGCAGGACACGGCATTGTCGATGCCGCCGTGCACGAAATACCGCCACAGACGCCCGGTGTCGTCGGGTGGCAGCGTGCTGCGTCGGGTCAGGTCCGGGTCCGGTCGGTCGTCGCCGGGGAGGAAGGCGCAAGGCAGGCCACGATCGCGACAGGCCGCTTCGATCTGTTCCACGCCGTATGGCCAGTAGCGCACACCGCCGAGCAAGCGGACGATCACCAGCTTCGCCCGGGTCACCATGCGCTCGACATACAGATCGACCGAGAGGTTGTGGCCCAGGGTGAGCAGGTTGGCCAGGCGCAGCGACGGCGGGGTGTCCGGACTCTGCGCCACCAACCGGTCATGCGCGGCGGCTAGACAGGCCAGGTCGCTGTCGGCGGCGGACAGGACGAGGATGTCGGCGGGCGTCTGGCCCAGGTCGACTGCCTCGCTGCCGTCCTGCACGGCACCCTGCGCTCCCGCCAACAAATGCATGCCTCTCTCCGCCGGGGTTTGGCGCCGTCGGTGTGCGCCGGCGTGGGCAGGATGCGCCGCGCGCCGCCCGATCTGTCAACCCGACCGACGGTGGGGTCAATGTCGTCGGATTGCCGCGACACGCGGGACTCGTCGCGATGAGCGGGATGCGCCCGGCCCATCCGTGTCTGTCCATGTGCCTGACACCCTACCGGAGGCAGCCATACGCGGACATCGCTTGGTGACCGGCGTCGCGGCAGCGTAGTCTGCCACGTCGGACACCGGCGCAACGGTGCCGAGACGGCAAGGGAGGATCAAGCGGAATGGGCAACGACACGCGGGCGAACCGGGAGCTGCGCAGCCAGGAATGGTTCGACAACCCGAATAATCCGGGCATGACGGCGCTCTATGTCGAGCGCTATCAGAACTATGCCTACACGCGCGGCGAGCTGCAGTCCGGCCGGCCGATCATCGGCATTGCGCAGACCGGTTCGGACCTCGCCCCGTGCAACAAAATCCACCAGATTTTGGCCGACCGGCTCAAGGCCGGCATCCGCGACGGCGGCGGCGTGCCGCTGGAGTTCCCGGTGCATCCGATCCAGGAGACCGGCAAGCGCCCGACCGCGGCGCTGGACCGCAACCTGGCGTATCTCACTCTGGTCGAGGTGCTGCACGGCTACCCGATCGACGGTGTGGTGCTGACCACGGGCTGCGACAAGACCACGCCGGCCCTGCTCATGGGCGCGGCCACTGTCGATATCCCGGCCATCGTGCTGTCCGGCGGGCCGATGCTGGACGGCTGGTGGAAGGGCAGCTTGGCCGGCTCCGGCACCGTGGTGTGGGAAAGCCGGCGGCTGATGGCCGAAGGCAAGATCGATTACGACGAGTTCATGGCCCGGGTCTGCGCCTCGGCCCCCTCGCTTGGCCATTGCAACACCATGGGCACCGCCTCGACCATGAACAGCCTGGCCGAGGCCTTGGGCATGTCGCTGCCTGGTTGCGCCGCCATTCCGGCACCGTACCGGGCCCGTGCCGAGATGGCCTATCTCACCGGCAAACGCGCGGTCGAATTGGTGCACGCGGGCCTGACGCCGTCGAAAATCCTCACCCGACAGGCGTTCGAGAACGCGATCCGGGTCAACACCGCCATCGGCGGGTCGACCAACGCGCCGCCGCACATCCAGGCGATCGCACGCCATGCCGGCGTCACCCTGTCGATCCGGGATTGGGAGACCGAGGGCTACGCCCTGCCGCTCCTGGTCAACATGCAGCCGGCCGGAACCTATCTCGGCGAATCCTATTACCGCGCCGGCGGTGTGCCGGCGGTGATGGGGGAACTGCTCGCCGCCGACCGGCTGCATGGCGACGCGCTCACCGTCACCGGTCGCACCGTGGCGCAGAACCTGGAGGGCGTGCGCAGCGTCGACACTGCGGTGATCCGCACGGTCGCCGAACCCTTGCGCGAGCACGCCGGCTTCCTGGTGCTGGGCGGCAATCTGTTCGACAGCGCGCTCATGAAAACCTCGGTGATCTCGGCGGATTTCCGACAGCGCTTTCTGAGCCGACCGGACGCGGAGGGTGTACACGAGGCGCGGGCCATCGTTTTCGAAGGGCCAGAGGACTATCACGCGCGTCTCAACGACCCGGCGCTGGGCATCGATGAAGACTGCATGCTGTTCATCCGCGGCGTTGGCCCGGTCGGTTACCCGGGTTCGGCCGAAGTGGTCAACATGCAGCCGCCCGACACCCTGTTGAAGGCTGGCATCAACCATCTGCCGACGGTGGGCGACGGCCGCCAGTCCGGCACCTCGGAGAGCCCGTCGATCCTGAACGCCTCGCCCGAGGCCGCCGTCGGCGGCGGTCTGGCGTTCCTCAAGACGGGCGACCGGGTTCGCCTGGATATCCCGAACCGGCGCCTGGACGCGCTGGTGCCGGAGGCCGAATGGAACGCCCGGCGCGCCGCCTGGACACCGACGATCCCGCCGAGCCAAACGCCCTGGCAGGAACTGTACCGCAGCCACATCGGTCAATTGCAGGACGGCGGCTGCCTGGAGTTCGCCACCAGTTATCAGAAGGTTGCCGGATGCCTGCCGCGCGACAATCACTGATGGTGGAGATTTGTTGAGACATGGCGCCCAGCGGTGGCGGATCGTAAGGTCCGCCTTCTTCTGTCTGATACCCATGGCCCGCCTTGCTGACCCGTTCGGTTTCGGCGTTGAACGAGGAGCGCCGGCATCCCTGCCGGCTGGACCGCCGCCATCTTGGCGGCCGGCTGCTGGGCGTGGTCCGGGCCGGCTGGAAGCCGGCGGTTCAGCCGGCAAGGAGGCCGGCGGTCCGAAACAGGGCGGCCCGAGGACCGGTCAGTGTTTCGGGCCGTTGGTATCAGACCGACGGTCCGGTGAACGCCGCAGCCAGGTCGGGGTTCGGCACGGCAAGTGGATACCGATCACAGGCAGATGGCCGCCTGTCGTCCCAGAAGAAGCCACGACAGGGCCGACGCAGGCCGGGCCCAGTGGCGGGGGCCCAGTGGCGGGGCCCCAGCGGCGGGGGTTGGGACGCAGAGATCGTTCCCATGCAGATCGTCGCGCCGGCACAGCGGCCGGTGGCGATGGTCGAAGAACTCTTGCGCCGACATACCGACGAAGCCCTGGCGGGCGTCGTATAGTTGGAACGCCGCATTCGGGCTTGGCGGGTCCTCAACGGGTCCGACCAGCCTGTCCTTTTTTGCCAAGGGCAGACCCGTTGCAGGCGCGACGCCGGGCGATCACTTCCTTCGGACTCTCAATTGTCTTGTTCCATGCCCCGCTCTGTTCGTAAAGCCTCCCCCACCAACCTCCTGACTTGGCATTGCATCAATTCTCCAATCCCGCGGATCAATGCTCCATACTAAAGCCCGCCCAGACATAGGTATTTTGGCGTGACGTACTCCTCGATGCCGTATTTGGAGCCTTCGCGCCCGAAGCCTGAGTGTTTTACGCCGCCGAATGGTGCCACTTCGGTCGACAGAATGCCTTCGTTGATGGCCACCATGCCGAACTCCAGCCGTTCCGCCACGCGCCATACCCGGCCCACATCGCGGGCATAAAAATAGGCGGCGAGGCCGTATTCGGTGTTGTTGGCAAGCGCGACAGCTTCGTCCTCGTCGCGGAAGCGGAACAGCGGGGCGACCGGTCCGAACACTTCTTCCCGTGCGATGCGCATGTCGGCGGTGGCGTCGCGGAGAACGGTCGGTTGGAAGAAGGTACCGCCTAAAGCATGCCGGGCGCCACCCACCACGGGTTTGGCCCCCTTAGCGACCGCGTCGGCAATCAGCTCCTCCACTTTGGCAACACCCTGGGCGTTGATCAGTGGCCCTTGCTCAGTGCCGTCTTGCAGTCCTGGGCCGACGCCGAGGCCGAACACGGCCTGGCCGAGCCGGGCGGCGAATTCGTCATAGATGCCGTCTTGCACCAAAAAACGGTTGGCGCACACGCACGTCTGGCCGGAATTGCGATATTTGGAGATCATCGCGCCCTTGACCGCGGCATCAAGATCGGCGTCATCGAACACGATGAAGGGCGCGTTGCCGCCCAACTCCATGGACAGTTTCTTCAGCGTGTCGGCGCACTGGCGCATCAGCAGCTTGCCGACCTCCGTCGACCCGGTGAAGGACAGCTTGCGCACCATCGGGTTGCGCGTGAGTTCGGTGCCGACCGGCTCCGGGTCACGCGACGTCACCACATTGATCACGCCAGGTGGGAAGCCAGCGTCCTCCGCCAGCGCGGCCAAAGCGAGGGCGGACAGTGGCGTGTCTTCAGCCGGCTTGATCACCACGGGGCAACCGGCAGCCAAAGCCGGGGCGCATTTGCGCGTGATCATGGCATTGGGAAAGTTCCACGGTGTGATCGCACCGACCACACCGATCGGCTCCTTGGTCACCAGGATGCGGCGGCCGGCCTGGGTGTGTGGCACCACGTCGCCGTAGACGCGTTTGCCTTCTTCGGCGAACCATTCGATGAATGAGGCGCCATAAGCGACTTCGCCGCGTGCTTCGGCCAGGGGTTTGCCGCCTTCGGCGGTCATCAGCACGGCCAGGTCTTCTTGGTTGTCCAGGATCAGGGACATCCAACGGCGCATCAGGACGGCCCGGTCCTTGGCCAGCCGATCGCGCCACGCAGGGAAGGCCCGGGCGGCCGCTTCGATCGCGCGTCGGGTTTCGCGTGCACCCAAATCGGCCACATCGGCGAGGTGGCTTCCGTCGGCCGGGTTGGCAACGGCGAAGGCGGTGCCGCCATCGGCCGGGCACCATGTCCCGTCGATGAAGGCATCGGTGCGCAGCAAGGATGGATTGGCAAGTGAAAGGCCATGGGCCATGGCATCCCTCCCCGGGAACGGATGTGACGGAATGGGTGCCGGCATGCGGTGCCGGCGCCGAATGGCGGCATTAGGCGTCGGCGTACAGGCGATCGAGATCGGCCTGGGTGTAGCGATAGGTTTTGTTGCAGAAGTCGCAGCTTATGCGCATCTCGCCGTCGACTTGCACCTGGTCCAGCTCCGCCCGCGGGATCGACCGCAGGGCTCGGGCCAACCGGTCCTCGCTACAGCGGCACCCAACGCGCACGTCGGATGGTTCGAAAACGCGTACGCCGTCTTCGTGGAACAACCGGTACAAAAGGTCGTAGACTGGCAGGTCGCCGTCGACCAGTTCGGCATCGCTGCAAGACCCCATCAGGATCATGGCCCGACGCCAGCCGTCCTCTTCGGTGCTGCCGACCGCTGGCGCCTCCTCAGGTAGGCGCTGCACGGCGAAGGCGCCGGCTCGCCAGCCGTCTGAAGGCGTGTGGGCCACCGCAACCTTGAGGCCGCTATCGACCTGATCCGACTGCCGGAAGTAATGCAGGATGCAGTCGGTCAGCGTGTCTCCGCGCAGCTCGACGATGCCTTGATAGCGCTCGGTGAATTCGCCCTGGTCGATGGTGATGGCAAGCACGCCGTCGCCGACCAGGTCGGTCACGGTCAAAGGCGGAGCGTCGTTGTCCCGTTCTTCGCCGGCCCCTCGCTCCAGGGCTGTGCGGTCGAACCGGGCGTAGCCGCGTAGCTGCCGGTCTTGGCCGATGCCGCTCTCGGCCGTCGCTTGCTCCACGTCGGTGACCAGCAGGGTGACCGGTCCATTGCCTTTGATCTGCAGCGTCAGGATGCCGTCGAATTTAAGGCCACTGGCCAAGGTTACGGCGAGCGTCGCCGTTTCACCCAGGAGGTGGGCGACTGGGGCGGGGTAGTCGTGTCGGGTTAGGATTTCATCGAGCACGCCGCCCAGCCGGATCAATCGGCCGCGTAGCTGCGACCGGTCGATAACGAACGGCTGTACGACATCGTCTAGAATACCGCTGCGGTCTTGGCTTTGCTCGTCGGCGGTGATCACGCGCCCAGACTCCAGAGAAGAATGGCTTTCTGTGCGTGCACCCGGTTTTCGGCCTCATCCCATACCACCGACTGCGACCCGTCGATGATACCGGCGCTCACTTCCTGGCCGCGGTGCGCGGGCAAACAATGCAGGAACACGGCGTCCGTCGCTGCCAAGGCCATCAACCGTTCGTCGACCTGATACGGACGCAGCAGGTTGTGACGGTTGCGCGCGTCTTCCTGATTCATGGAGATCCATGTGTCGGTGACGACGCAGTCGGCTCCGGCGACCGCCCGCTCCGGGTCGGTGTCGACCCGCACCCGTCCGCCTTCGGCCGACGCCCAGTCGGTCAGCCCCGGGCGCGGCCGCAGGCCGTCAGGGCAAGCGACCGTGAGGTCGAAGCCGAAGCGCACGGCGGCGTGGATCCAGCTTGCCGCCAAGTTGTTGCTACCGTCGCCGCACCAGGCAATGCGCCGGCTGGCGATCGGGCCTTTGTTTTCCTCCACGGTGAGCACGTCGGCCATGACCTGGCAGGGGTGCGAACGATCGGTCAGCCCATTGATCACCGGTATGGTGGCGTTGTCGGCCATGCTGTGCAGCGTATCTGCACTGTTGGTGCGCAGCATGATGGCGTCCACATAGCGCGACAGCACGCGCGCCGTGTCGGCAACAGTCTCGCCCCGGCCGAGTTGCATGTCGGCGGCGTTGAGCGTGACCACCTCGCCGCCGAGCTGGCGCATCGCGACTTCGAACGAGACGCGGGTCCGGGTGGATGGCTTCTCGAAGATCATGGCCAGCATTTTGCCGGCCAACGGGCGATCGGGACGGAAGCCCGGGTGTTGCTTGCCGTCCCGGGCCGCATCGATCAGCGACCGCAGTGCCTGCGGCTCGAACCGGTCCAGGTCGAGGAAGTGCCGAATGGCGCCACTCATACCGCCGCTCCTTCAGTCGAGGCCGCGGATTTTGCCGTCGCCACGGTGGTGAGCGCGGCCAAGGCCGTCTCGACATGGGTTTCATCAATAATCAACGGTGGCAGCAAACGGATCACATTCTCGCCGGCCGGCACCACCAAAAGGTTCTCATGACGCAAGGCGGTGACGATATCGCCATTGGGTGGGCCGCATTTCAGGCCTAGCATCAACCCCGCGCCGCGGCGTTCGCAGAAAACCTCGGGAAATGCCTCGACCAGATGGCCGAGTCGCTCCCACAGCACACCGGAGATGGCGGCGACCCGATCCAGGAATCCTGGCGCCAGCACCTGGTCGAGGACGGCGTTGGCCACCGCCATGGCCAGGGGATTGCCACCGAAGGTGGTGCCGTGGGTCCCGGCTGTCATGCCGATCGCCGCCGCCTCGGTCGCCAGGCAGGCGCCGAGCGGGAATCCGCCGCCGATGCCCTTGGCCAGGCACATGACGTCCGGTGTGACCCCGGCCCATTCATGGAAGAACAGCTTTCCGGTGCGCCCGATGCCGGATTGAATTTCGTCGAAGAACAGCAACAGGCCGAATTCGTCGGCGGTGGCACGCAAGCCCTGCAGGAACGCCACGGTTGCCGGTCGGATGCCGCCTTCCCCCTGTAACGGTTCGACGCAGATCGCGGCCGTGCGGTCGGTGATGGCGGCGCGCAGTTCATTCAGATTGCCGAACGCCACCTGGTCGAAGCCGTCCACCTGGGGTCCGAAACCGGTCACCAGTTTTTCCTGCTTGGCGGCCGCGATGGCTGACAAGGTGCGGCCGTGGAAGGCGCTGGAACAGGTGACGATCCGATATCGGTCCGGTTGGCCTTTGGCATGAAAGTGCTTGCGGACCATCTTGACGCCGCATTCCCAGGCCTCGACGCCGGAATTGGTGAAGAACACCGTGTCAGCAAAGCTGGCTGCCGTCAGCCGCGCGGCCAGCCGCTCCTGGCCCGGGATGCGGAAGAGGTTGGAGGTGTGCCAGAGCTTGTGGGCCTGTTCGGTCAAGGCCGCCACCAGTGCCGGATGGGCGTGACCAAGCGCGGTCACCGCGATGCCGCTGGCGAAATCCAAGTAGCGTCGCCCCCCCGTGTCGAACAGATACGCACCTTGTCCATGCTCGAAGGCCACGTCCGCCCGAGCATAGGTCGGCATCACGGCTGGGATCACGGGACTGCTCCGCGAGAAAGACGGGGGACCATGGTCACCGGTGGGACGTTCGCCACCGGCATGAGGGTGGCCACAGGCTCCGGTGAAAAACGACATCATAGGCGCCGATCCTGCGCTGTCAACGCCGCGTGGGACAGTGTTGCGGTCACCAATCACCCACCTGGTGCGGGCATGGTTCCGAACAGTTTGACGAAAAAAGGCTGGAATCAGGTCTCGAATTGCGGAACAATAAAGCGCGATACAGTTATCGCGCTTTCTGTATCGTCTGAATTCCGGGAAAGGGCATGCCATGAGTTGGACGTTTTTGAGCAACCACAGCCATGTGCTGGTCTGTATCGCCCGGAATCCGGAGGTTCTGTTGCGCGATGTGGCGGGACAAGTCGGGATCACGGAACGAGCCGTGCAGCGCATCGTGTCTGACCTGGAGCAGGCGGGGTATCTCACGCGTGGCCGCAGCGGTCGCCGCAACCACTATACGATCGACCGGACCCTGCCATTGCGGCATCCCCTGGAGGCGCATCGGACGATCGGCGCCCTGCTCGACGGAGTCGATCCCGATGACTCGGCAGCGTCGGGCATCCAGCCGGCTGAACTCCATTCGTCCGAGTCCGACCGGGGCCTGGCCGGTGCTTCGACGACCAGCCCGGTGACGATGACGGTGCACACTGGGACGGTGCACACTGGAGAGTGAGAATGCCCAGACCGCATTAACACGATCGCAGGGAAAATCCGTCAGCAGGTTTGCGTCGGGGCACGATATCCCTATCTTAGCACCGCATCGAAACGGCAGATGACGGCGAGTCGAGATAGAGGAACCATCGTGGCGTCCGGCGTGTGGCACGGGGACGGAGGCGATGGACGATGGGGCGGATGGGGTGCAGACAAGGCCTGCATTGGTGCGCCAGAGCGACACCATGAGCCGGATCCCAAGGCGACGCTCGGGCGGTCTGGTCGAGGATTTCCTTGAGTTCATTGATGAGACACCGCACCAGTCGGTGCGTGAGGTGGCCGATCGGGTTCTGTCGCGCTGTCGCATGCTGACCGGGGCCGAAGCCGGCACCGTGTTCATGCTGCGCGGCGGCGGCGAGGAACCTTGGCTGGAAACCGTGAGCGTCCAGAACGACGTGCTGCAGACCACCGAGATCGATTTCACCGTGCCGGTGAATGGCGGGTCGATCGCGGGCTATGTGGCGGCCACTGGGCGCACGCTGTTCGTCGATGATGCGTACGCCATTCCGGAGGAATGGCCATTCCATTTCAACCCAGCCTTTGACCACAAGAGCGGATTCCGGACCCGGTCGATCCTGTGTTTCGCTCTGTTCAGCTACAGCCAGCGCACGATCGGGGTGGTACAACTCATCAACCGCCGCATCCCCCAAGGCGATATCGGACCCTTCCTGTCGGATCACGAGGCCATGATCGCGCCGGTGAACCACCTGGTCGGCCGCGCGGTGGAGCGTATCGACAGCATTGAACAAATTGCGCGGCAAAATCGGCTTCTGGAACAGCGCAACGCCGAATTGTGCGCCGCCCGCGCGCGCGCCGAACTCCTGCGACAAGAGACCGAACGCGCCTTCATGGCAACGGTGGAGCTGCTCGGCCGGGCTGCCGAACGGCACGACGTCGACACCGGCAACCACATCCGGCGGGTGAACGCCTATTCCGCCCGCCTGGCTGAACTGGCTGGTATGCCGGCGGACTTCTGTGAACAGATTGGCGCCCTCGCGGCGTTGCACGACGTTGGAAAGATGGCTGTCGATAAGGCGATCCTGCACAAGCCGGGGCGCCTGGCCGACCACGAGGTGGCAGAAATTCGATGCCACACGATCTACGGCTACGATATATTGTCGATTCACGATCGTATGACCATGGCGGCTGAGATCGCCTACAGCCATCACGAGAAATGGGATGGCTCCGGCTATCCGCGCGGTCTGGCCGGTGAGGACATTCCGTTGAGCGCCCGCATCGTGGCGATCTGCGACGTCTATGACGCCCTGCGCAGCAGCCGACCCTATAAGGCTGGTCTGGACCATGGCGAGGCGGTGCGGATCATGACTGAGGGTGACGACCGGATCGATCCGCCGCGGCACTTCGATCCGCGGCTGTTGGCTGTATTCTTGGCCCACCATAGTGATTTCGCGGCGATCTGGGACCGGCTGGTCGATGAGGCCGCCGTTGCCGACCCCGATCATCTCGGTCTGCGCTGATCTGCAGAGCCAGACCCGGCGCGGCGCGATCCTCTTACCGCGGGGCGATTGGGGCGATGGTCCGGCCCGGTTCAAGTCCTTCGGGCGCTCGAAAGGCGTCGTCGTTTTTTTTGGTCAGGTTTCGTTGGGTCGTGAGGCTGTGCGTGTTTCGGATTGCAGTCATACCAACGGCCCGAAACAAGGACCGGTCCTCGGGCCGCCCTGTTTCGGAGCGCCGGCATCCTTGCCGGCGCTCCTCGTTCAGCGCCGAAACCGAACCTGTCGTCGATGCGGGCCATGGGTATAACATCGTTCTGCACGGGGAGCGCACGGAGGCCCTGTGTGAGTCGGCGGCCGAGTGGGTCCGGGAACAGAAAAGCGAGTTGGAGAGCAATGCTGGCGCAAGCCGGACTTGCAAGGACTTGGCTTGCGAACACGCCGCAAGAGAGCGGGACGAACGCGGCGGCACGGCGCTGGCACGTGGCTGAGACTTGGAGCGTGCGTGCGGCCAGACGCCGCCGCCATCTCCTTTGGCCGATGGGAGCTTTTTTGCAAGGTGGTTACCGCGGACCACGTCAGTGCGAGAGAATCTTCGACAAAAACAGCTCCGCGCGCTCGCTGCGTGGTTTGCCGAAGAAGGCATCCGTCTGAGAATCTTCGATGATCCGGCCGTCATCCATGAAGATGACCCGATCGGCCACCTTGCGGGCAAAGCCCATTTCGTGCGTCACCACCATCATGGTCATGCCCTCCTTGGCCAAGGCGACCATGACATCCAAGACTTCGGTGATCATCTCCGGATCAAGGGCAGAGGTCGGTTCGTCAAACAGCATGGCCATGGGGTCCATGGCGAGCGCCCGGGCGATGGCGACCCGCTGCTGTTGTCCGCCCGATAGTTGGGATGGATGCTTGTTGGCATGGTCGATCAAGCCGACCCGCTCCAAAAGGGTCAAGGCCTTGTGTCGCGCCTCGTCGGGTGGCCGCTTGAGCACTTGCTCTTGGGCAATGCAGATGTTGGTCAGCGCTGTCAGGTGGGGAAACAGCTCGAAATTCTGAAAAACCATGCCGATACGGGCGCGCAGGCGTGGTCTGTCGGTTTTGCGTCCGCCGACCTCGATGCCGTCGACGGTCAGAGACCCGGCCTGGTACGGCTCCAACCCATTGACGCATTTGATCAGCGTGCTCTTGCCGGAGCCCGACGGGCCGCAGACAACCACCACCTCGCCCCGATCCACGTGCGTGCTGCACTGGTTCAGAGCTTGGAAGGCCCCATACCATTTGCTGACACGGTCGAAGACGATCATTTGGCCAGCCTCCGCTGCAGCAGGCGCACGCCCTGCGACGCCGAAAAACACAAGACCAAATACAGGGCGGCCGCGAACAGAAACATTTCCACGAGCCGCTGATCGCGAGTGGCGATCAACTCGGCACTGGTTAGAAAATCCTTGAGGCCGACCACATAGACCAGCGAGGTGTCCTGAAACAGGATGATGCCCTGGGTCAGCAACACCGGGACCATGGCGCGGAAGGCTTGGGGCAGCACGATGTGGTGCATGGTTTGCGTGTAGGTCATGCCAAGCGCGCGGGCCGCCGCCACTTGGCCACGTCCGACGCTGGTGATGCCGGCGCGGATGATCTCGGCGTAGTAGGCGGCCTCGAACAGGGTGAAGGCAATCAGAACGGAATAGAACCCGCCGACTGGCCGCCCTAACACAAGTGGCACCAAGAAATAGAACCAGAAGATCACCAGGATGAGCGGCAGGGATCGAAAGAAGTCGATGTACAACCCGGCGGCGACTGCCAGTGGTTTGAGTTCCGACAGGCGGGCCAGCGCCAGCAGCGTGCCCAGAACAATGCCGCCGGTCATCGCCAGCGCCGTGAGCACCAGGGACAACTGCAAGCCTTGCAGGAGGAACGGCAGATTATCGAGGATGACGGAAACGTCGAAGTCGCCCATATCACCCGCTCCCGAGCGAAATCATGCCGGGCACGCGCGAACGCCGTTCGATCAGTCGCATCAGCCCCATGACGGTGAATGTAATCAGGCTGTAGATCACTGTTGCGGCAGTGAACGCTTCGAAGCCCTGGAACGTGTACTCCTCGATACGCCGGGTGACGGCGGTCAATTCGATCACACCGATGGTCAGGGCTAGGGACGAGTTCTTGAAGATCGTCAGAAACTCGCTGGTCATAGGCGGGACGATGATGCGAAAGGCGACCGGCAGCAGTACGTAACGGTAGACCTGCTGTTCGGTGAATCCCATGGCTCTGCCGGCGTTGCGCTGGCCGCTGCCGACTGCTTCGATGCCAGCCCGCACCTGTTCACAGACCCGCGAGGCGGTGTAGAGCCCAAGCGCCACAACAGCCGTGGTGAACGCCGGTAACGGCATTTCGCGCTTAACCCACATGCCCGCGGCGTCGGGCAGAAGTTCCGGGAAGACGAAGTACCAAAGAAAAAAATGCACCAAGAGCGGAATGTTTCTGAATACCTCGACATAGGTGGCGGCCATGGTGCGCAGGGTCGGGCTGGGCGTGGTCCGCAGGATGCCCAGGACCGATCCCAAGGTGAAGGCGATGACCCATGCCGCCAGAGAGACCGCCAGAGTCCAGAGCAGCCCGTCGACCAGCCAACCGAGATAGGGATCGTTGATCAGGATCGACCAGTTCCAATTGTAGGTCATGGCTTCTCCATGGTGTCCCAAAGGATGGTGTTCCAAAGGGAGGAGTCTGGCTTGATCAGAGCCAACCAGGCGGATCGGCATGGCCGATCCGCTTCGCTGCTGCACGCGTCAGCCAGCAAGGTCGACGGGCTGCTGCAATCGCCCGCCTGTTCGCCGGGGTGTCCGACGCCAATTCCTATTCGGGCAGCGCCTGAATCTGGAAAGCGACGCGCAACGTGTCAGACAGCGGCATGTTGATGTTGGTCGGTCCCGGCGCAAACCACCTATTGTACAGCCTCTCCATTTCGCCGTCGCGCATCAGGCGTGCCAAGACAGCCGTGCCGAGCCGCTGGAAGCCACTGTCGTTGCGCGGCACCATGATGGCATAGGGGTCAAAGCTCAGGAAGCGACCGACCACTTCGAAGTCGTCCGGCGATTTGGACCGGGAGATCAGGCCATACAGCAGCACATCGTCGGATCCATAGGCGTCGATGCGGCGCGTCTCCATGGCCAGCCAACCTTGGCTGTGGTCCTTGACCTCGGTGATGCGAATGTTGAGACCGTGTTCGGCAATATGCGCCTTGATGGCTTTCTCGTTCGTGGTGCCGGCGGAGACGCCGATGATCATGCCCTCCAGGTCTTCGATCTCCGACACATCGGTTCCCCGGCGCACGGCGATCTTTGTGCCGGTGATGAAGGTGGTCGGCAAATAGGCAACCTGGCGCTGCCGGGTCAGGTTGTTCGTGGTCGAGCCGCATTCTAGATCGATGGTGCCATTGGCCATCAGGGCGATGCGGGTTTGGCCGGTCACCGGGATGAAGTGGACCGAAATGTCGGGATTTTCCAACTCGGCCCGGATGGCATCGACGATGTGCAGGCAGATGTCGATGGAATAGCCGATGGGTTGGCCATCATCGGCCATATAGGAAAACGGGATCGAGGTTTCACGATGGCCAATGTTGACCACGCCGCGCGCCTCGATGCGTTGCAGCACCGGGGAGTCACCGGCGTCTGCCTGTGCCGTACCCGGTGCTGCGAGCGCCAGCGTGGCGGCGAACAGCAAGGCTTGCAGCAGTCGTGTCATCGGCACTCTCCATCGGTGGTTGGTCGGGAAAAACGGTTGGACCGACCGCGCCGTGCGCCAGCGTCATGCCAGGCACGACAGGTCCCCAAGCCGCCAATCTACGCGACCACTCGATTGAAGGAAATGGTGACCGCATCGCAGCACTTCGTTGGGGCGCGTTCAACCCAAGGGGTATCGTCGGCTGTCCTCCTGTCGTCCCGTCGTTCGATTGCTCGGGCAATGGCTTGATATGGTGACGCCGTAGCGGGCAGTCTGGTTCGGCCCAGCTTGTTTGTGTCCGCCCCGCTGGAAGATCGCCACATCCGACGAGCGTGCTCGCAACGGTGCCGTCTGGTGGATCGCGCGCGCGGGGTCAACACGAGACCACGGCAGTGGAACGCGGATAACAGGTCCGCCCGACAGGTCACATCACGAGGTCAGGCCGGTGTGTTACGCCGGCCAGGGGCCGGCGTTGGGGAAGACGGCGATGACGAGAGCGCAGACCGGTTGGCCTTGGCAGGGGATGCCGGTGATGCGGTGGCGGTTCGGCCCCAGGGGGAACGATCGGCGGGCCTTCATGGAATCCAGGGTCAGCCGGATGTCTTCTGCCACTTGCCCCTCACTGGCGCCGGTGATTTCGACGAACAGGCCCTTGCCGGTGTCATCCTGGCACCAGCCGAGGCCGGCCCAGGCCGCTTGTCCGGCCTCGAAGGCGTACTGGTGTGCCATGACCACGTAACGGCGCTGACCGAATTCCTCAGGCGGTGTTTCCACCTTTTCTTCGACGATCTCGCTCGCCGGCGGCACCACGGACGACAGGTGCAACAGGTTCCAGTGCGTGACGCCGGCGTTCATGAGGGCGGCGTCGAAGGCAGAGATGCCGGTCGGGCCGGTGCCGGTACCGGCGGAAAGGACGATCTTCATGCAGGGGTCCCGGGAGTCGTGGATCTGGCCTGGTTTGCCATGTGGCAGGTGCAGTGGTGGCGTCGGAACAGGCCCAGGCGGTGCGCATAGTCCTTCAGCTTGGCCCCGCTCTGGTACACCAGAATCCCCGACAGGTCATGGCCGAAGTTGTTGACGCTAATCGATTTGTCCAGCGACTGCACGCGGTGCCACCAGCCGCGCGGGATGAACAGCATCTCGCCCGGGTGCAGCGTCACCTCGATCGGTTCGACCGTGGCGAACCGGGGAAAGCGTGTCAGGTCGACGCCGTCCGGATCGAGGCTGCTCAGGGTCGAGCGGAAGTCGTATTTGCGGCTCGGATACATGGCGGCGGACTGCTCCGGCGGCACCAACCACAGCCGCTTGCGGCCGACGATCTGAGCCAGAATGTTGTCGATCCAGTCGATGTGGTAGCCGGTCAGCGTGCCTGGTGGCCCGAACCAGCCGAATACGTAGTTCCAACGGGTCAAGCGCCGGATCAGAGAGAAATCCACGTCCGCGGCCAGGTCGGGAAAGGTCTTGAAGATTTCGAACAGCGAAAGGTAGCGTTTGGCCGTGCCGGCGAGCGCCGGGTCGTCAAGGGCGGCCAGGTAGTCGCCCAAACCGGCGGTCTCGAAACAGGTGTCGCCCTGCAGAACGTTGCCCGCTTCCAGCACCACCGACCGGCCGCCGCCGAGCCGGATGAAATACTCGAACGACCATTTCGTCAGCGCCGGCCAATGCGCCATCATGCCAGTGACATGCAGCGGGCGCTTGAGTTTGAAATAGTCACGACGGAAGTCGCTGGGATCGATGCGCTCGACCCGATCCACCGCTGGCGGCTGCTCCGCCGCTTCGCTTAGCGCCACATGCACCATTGCCGGCTCCCTCTGACTCTTGTCCACCCAAGGTTCATCGGCTGCACAATCCGCCTGCGGTCTCGCCGCCGTCGATCACCAAAGCGCTGCCGGTGACGAAGGGCGCCTCCTCGGAGGCCAGAAAGGCGAACACCGCAGCAATCTCTTCCGGCCGCGCATGGCGCCGCATCGGCACCTTGGCGTTCAAAGCCTCCATCATGGCCGGTGTGTATTCTGCCTCTTGCATCGGCGTCAGCACATAACCGGGACAGACGGCGACCGCGCGCACGGCGGGCGCCAATTCCAAGGCCATGGTCTTGGTCAGTTCGATGACGGCCGCTTTGCTGGCGTTATAGGCCGCATACAGTGGAATGCCGACCTGGCCACTGACGGATCCCATGTTGATGATCACGCCACCCCGGCCGGCGACCATGCGCCGCCCGCCGGCCTGGCCGACCTGGAACACGCCGGTCAGGTTGACCTCGAGCGTGCGCCGCCAGTCCGCCGGGTCGATGTCGAGAAAGCCGTGGCGTTGACTAATGCCATGGTTGTTGATCACGACGTCGAGGCCACCCAATGCGGTTTCCGCCGCTGCAAGGGCCGCATCCAGGGTCGGCCGATCGGTGACATCGGCGTCGAGCGTGGTCAGGTCTTTGTTTTCGGTGGCCAGCGTCGCCAGAGCCCCGGAATTGTGATCCAAGGCGGCCACGCGGCAGCCTTCATCCAGGAACCGGCGGCACGTGGCGGCGCCGATGCCGCCGGCGGCCCCGGTCACCAAAACGGCCTTGCCGGAAAGTCCGCGCATCATGGATGATCCGGTCCTTTAGAAATAGCTTTGCAACGTGCCGCGCCGACGGATGTCGCAAGTGGCGCAGTGGAAGGCACCGCCCATGCTGCAGAAATTGCGGAACGGTACCGGGATCGGCTCGAAGCCATTCTGCTTCAGGAAGTCGATCGTTGGCGTTTCGCCGGCCTCCACGACGACACGCCGTTCATCCAGACTGAGCACATTGAGCGACAACCAGCGGCTGGTGAAATACAGTGGATGCTCCTCCGGGATGGCCGGCGGCGGCGGCGTCAGAATCTCCCAGTCACGGAACATGTCGGGCAGGTGTTGGATGCGCTCCGGGTTGCGCAGGAGACGGCCCGGCGCCAGCGGGATGAAGCTGGCGTCGATGTGCATCGCGTTGGGGTCGGTGACCTCGAGGATGTGGACGCGGAAGGTCGGCTCCAGGTGGCGGGCCAGCCAGGCGACGCCGAATCGATTGGTGACCTGGCTCAATTGGCAGAACACGTCGCGTCCGACACGGCAGAAGTCCGCCGCGTCGAACACCGGCTCAAACTCGGTCACGGCGCTGCGTCCGGCCTGCACGTCGTAAGGCCGCGCGTCGGTCCCGTCGTTGAAGCTGGCCTCGCTGAGCTGCGGGCGAGGTGCCATGGTCCAGCGTGCGCCGGCCTGGAAGTATTCCTTGAGAAGTGACCGGAAGCAGCGAAATTCGAAGTAACGACTACGCCAGGCCATCGGCGCCTCGACGATTTCGGTGCCGAAAACGATCAAGCTATCCCGCGGCATAGCGCCATAGAGGCCGGTTTCGGGGCCGAAATCTGGCGTCTGAAACGGCAGCGACCAATCTACCGGATCGGGCCGCCGCACTTTGATGCCTTCGCGTTCTAGCATCATGCTGAAGGCATCCAACTCCCTGGCTGCCGCTGCGGTCACCTCTGCCGGGAACGGACTACCACCATGGGCCTGAAACCAGGACCAATGCCGCTTCGGCATGGTGGCCTCGATGCTGCAGTGCCAGCGTGGGATGAAGGCGTGGTCGGCTCGGCCCACAATCACCTCCTCGAGTGGTTCCCACTCGGTGTAGCTATTCACGATCGGGGTGGTCGGACCTGCCGGCGACGGTGTGACGGTGGCGTGGGGCGTCATGGGCGAACCTCGGCGCGATGCGGCAACAGACTTGATGCGAAATTTAAAATGCAGTCATGCAAGTTAAGATTATTATAGTTTCTTCATCCAGCGGCCATCAGCGTTTACCGACTTTTTGCCGCTGTGTCCATGCCGGGCTTCCATTACTCGGTGCGGCCGGCTTGGATTTTCCATGACGATGGATTGCCGTGGTCGCCGATTTCCCTTGCGTGGCGATAGGTCATGCTCGAATCTTGGGCTGAAGCATGGTAAAGATGGGGGCGATTAGGGACGCCAGTGCCAGGGGCGCTGAGCGGCCTGTTGCCATGCCGGTTCATCGCGCGGGGCCGGCGCGCTTTGCCGGGCGGCTCCCGGGCCGACCGAACGCGGCGCATCGGCGCAAACGGTGCATACGATCGCCACCAGCCCTTGGAGTTTGAGCCATGTCCTACACCGATTCCTTTCCGCCCAATCCGTCCGAATCGCCGGCCTCGGGTACGGCGACTCCGACAGCCGAAAACGCTGAAGTGACTGCAGAAGAGAATGTTGTCGAGATGTCTGCAGAAGAAATGCAGGCAAACAACACCGTCAAGTCATATGTCATTGGTTCCATGGCGCTTGGCTTGGTGCCGGTGCCGGTGTTCGATTTTGTTGCCATCGTCGCCTTGCAGCTCAAGATGGTGCACAGCTTGAGCAACATCTATGGTGTGAAATATAGTGAGAACATGGCGAAATCCATCGTGATGTCGCTCATCGGCGGCATCGTTCCGGTGAGCGCCGGTGTCGGTCTTGCCAGCCTGATCAAGTTCATCCCGGGCTTGGGCAGTGTGGCTGGTGCCGCTGGTGTCTCGGTATTGGCCGGGGCCTTGACCTACGCGGTGGGTCGCGTCTTTACCGAGCACTTCGAATCCGGTGGTTCATTACTCGACTTCAGCCCGGAAAAAATGCGCAACCGCTTCCGTCAGGCCTTCCAGAAAGGCAAGGAAGAAGCCGACACCCTGCAAGAGGAGGCCAAGGCCCAGACTGCTGCCTCCGCGGCCTGACCGTGAGTTGGAGTGGCGTCGGCGCAGACCGTCGACGCCATTGCCTTGGTCGACGCCGTGCCGGCCGCACCGGCCGCACCGGATGACAAAGCCCATTGAAACGCATCGTGAACACGGACCGGAGTGAGGCGATGCGCTTAGCGAGCCTGGGCGGGTGTGGCGTCGAGCGACGGCGTCTGGTGGCCGACGGTATCATCAAAGACAACGCCATCGCCTCCATGGCGGTAGGATTGGTACCGGTGCCGCTGTTCGATCTTGCTGCCTTCGTCGCCCTACAGAGCAAGCAGACCCGTGATCTGGCGTGGCTCTACGATGTGCGCATTGCCGACGATCGGGTCGGCACGGCTGTGACGGTTCTCTTTGACTCGACCGCCCCCGTGCTGGCGGGGCCTTTCGTGTTTTCCGCCCTCAAGCTGCTGCCCGGCTTGGGCAGCCTGGCTGGATCGGCGGGCGTGTCACTGGCATCGGCTGTTGTGTCGATCGCTTCCGGCCGCATCGTGGTCGAGCAATTGGAGGCGGGTAGTCAGACCCTGGCACTGGACGGCGGCGAGTGGCGGGCTGCGTGGATGCGGCATTGGGCGGCGGCGCGCCGTGAGGCCAAGGACCTGATGGCCGGACGCAATCTCAGCCGCGCAGTCCCTTCGACACCGGGCTGCGGTCGGTAAGCGCGGCCGGGGTGTCGTCGGCCTGCCGGGAGGGCGGCGCAGAACTGGCCACGATCGCCTTGTCCCAGGGGTTGCCCATGGGGTTCATCCGGCCGGCCACGCGGTATTCAAAGCCTTCGTGGCTGTCGGCATCGTCCAAGGCGACGGTGCCGTGTACCGGCACGAAGCGGTCGCCGATCTTCAGGTTCACCTTCGCCCCGATCACCGTCGTCGATCTGGCGCCGGGTGGTGTGATCGGCATCACCGGGCCGGCAAGACCTCACTGCTCCACTTGATTCGATCTGCGACGATGATTTGCAAAAAAGAGTGCTAGAGCCGTGTCCGCGACCCAGCGTGAGCGGAAACTGCTCTCGTTCTCACCGTCTGCCGCCGTCCCGCAGAGGATGAACCTCTGGGCGGGTCGTGGCCACATCCCGGAGCGCCGACGCCCCGCCGGCCCGGCCCGTCAACCCGGCACGGCGGCGGGAAAACCGGACACCGGCCGCCGTCCGCGGCGCTGTGGCCATCCGACGGCGGCACCCGCACCGGCGTGCACACGA
>JANQJV010000205.1 GCA_028281465.1 Azospirillaceae bacterium
ACCGGACACCGGCCGCCGTCCGCGGCGCTGTGGCCATCCGACGGCGGCCCCCGCACCGGCGTGCACACGAGGCCGACGAGGCGTCGGCGCTCCCACAAAGGCCGCCTCGGATGGACCCGTTTGTGCCCAACGGCACCGTTCGTTTTTTGTTAGACCCGTTCAACGCGGCGAATAGCGCCCGTCGGGCTAGGCAGGCCGGGCCGGTTGGAAATCGGCTGTCCAGCCGGCAGGGAGGCCGGCGCTCCGAAACCGGGGGGGGGGCTCGACGATCGGGCGCCCAACCAGGCCATGGGTATCCATCTGTTCGCGATTTGGGCCGCTGAAAGGCCTTGCTCTTCGGTCACGCTTCCCCGGACTTTGCCTTGAATGTCTGAATAGCGTCGGCGATGTCGGAGGCAAGGGCTTGGGCTTGGCGGTCTGGATGGGCAGATTTGGCGATGGCGGTGGACAAGGGTTCGAGCAGGTCCAGGTCCTTTTGCGCCGGGGCCTGCGGAGCAGACAGAATGCCCCGGGCAACGAGGACCATGGCTTGGGCCAACTCCCCCAGGGCGGCGAATGGTGTGTCGGGTAGGCGTTTGCATGTGTCATTGGCCACGGTGAGCAAACGCTGCAGGTGTTGGTATGTGTCCTCGCCGACCGTGCCATTGCTGTAGTCGGGCAGGATGAGCTGCACCAGGAACGAGAGCTGGAAGGCATTGCGCTGCACCCGTTGCTTTTGCAATTCGCTGCTGACCGACTGCACCTGCTGGAGGAACGCCTTTGGCGTCACCTTTTCGCCCATCTCCTTGGCACGCAGGGAATTGGGCACATCCAGCAGGGGCACGCTGCTGCCGCGCGACGAATCCTGACGCCGGTCCGGACCGATGTAATCGCTGGTGACAATGAAGCCTCTGCGCTTCATCGTCACCAGCGCGATCCGGTCCAGGAGCTGTTTGGGCGAGAATGGCTTGACCAGGAAACTGTCCGTACCGGCATCAATGGCCCGACGGACCACCTCCTGCGGCGGGTCCTGGGCGGTGTAGATGACCGGCAAAAACGGGTTAGCCCCCAATTGGGCATGGCGCACAGCGCGCACCAGGGCGCTGGTCTTGGCGCCGGGATCGATCTCCTCATCGATGATCAGCAGATCGGGCAACGTATCGTGGACGGAATCGCGGACTTCTTCGAACTTGGTAAAGGTGCGGATCTTACCAAACCCAGCTCGCATCAGCATAGATCGAAACTGGTTCAGCACCCAGTTGCTGGGATCACCAAAGACGATATCAATATCCGCCCGGTTGCCCGGCATGGCCGCCGTCCTGGGTCACGTGTAAAGGCCGCCGGAGAGTTCGCGCTCGGAGCCAGCCGCGTCAAGGCCCAAATGGCCCCGACCGGCGACCGATCAGGCAATCCACTCGCTCACAGGCGCGTTGGCTTCGTGCAAGGGTTGGCTGATGACGTCGACCAGAGTCGGCCCGGCCTGGGCGACGGCCTTTTCCAACAGCGGCACAAGCTGTTCGGGCTCGTCGACGCGGAACGCGGTGACACCGAAGGCGGCGGCAACCGCAGCATGATCGGTGCGCCCGAAATCGACCGAGAAATAACGACCCCCGAACCGAGTCTTCTGCCCGGCCTTGATCCATCCGTAAACCGCGTTGGAAAACACCAGAAAGGTGATCGGCAGGTTCAGGCGCACGACCGTTTCCAATTCGCCGCACGTGAAGCCGAAGCTGCCGTCGCCCATCAGGGCGACCACCTTGCGCCCCGGCGCACCGATGGCAGCCCCGACAGCGGCCGACAATGCATAGCCGAGCGCGCCGTGGGCCCGGTTGGAGAACACTGTGCGCCCGGCGCGCCGAATTTCGTAGTAGGCCGACAGATACGGGCATGGCGTGCCCGGATCGCCAACCACCACGGCGTCGTCGTCGAGCACCCGGCGCAGGGCGGCAATCGTGCGCTCCGGGCGGATCGGCCGGTCGGCCGACGCCGCCAAGGACGCGAATGCCAACGCTTTGCGGCGCTTTACATCGGCCACGACCGCAGCGGCGCCGAAGCCGGGCTGCGGCCCGCGAACCGCTAGCGCGGCATTGAGCGCGGCCACGGCGAGCCGGGCGTCGGACACCACCGCCACCTCGGTGCGGTAGGAGGCGCCAATCACCTCCGGATCGGCGTCGATATGCACGATACGCGTGCTTTTGGCCGGCGTGCGCCACAACTCGGTGGTGACCGAACCGGCCCGGCAGCCGAGAAACACCACCAGATCGGCGCGCCCGACCAGGTCACGCGTGGCCGGCACTCCGCCATTCGAACCGACCACGCCAACGCAATTGGGATGGGTTTCGGCCAACGTGCCCTGCCCGGAGATGGTCGTCGCCACGGCGATGTCGAGCGCCTCGACGAAGTGCCGAAACTCGGCCTCGCCGCCGGCCAGCAGAACGCCACCGCCGCAGATCAGCACTGGAAACGCCGCGGACAAAATGGCGTCCAGCGCCGCCTCGATGCGCGCCGGGTCCGGACCGAATGGGTGTGCCGGAAAGCGACCGTGCGCTGGGTCAGCCCATAGGTTATCCGGATCGGCCTCGCCGCGCTGAACGTCGATCGGGAAGCCCAGGTGCGCTGCGCCGGGGCGGCCGGTGGTCATGGCCCGGAACGCATGACGCACGGCATCCGGCACCACATCGGCATGGCCGATCACTCGGTTGAACTTGGTCAGAGGGCGCATCAGCCCCTCCTGATCCAGTTCGGTCAATGGATAATGGCCGCGCGACCGGGTGCCGACATCGGAGGTGATGGCCAACACCGGCACCGAGGACTCATTGGCTTCGACCAGACCGGGGAGAATATAGGTTGCACCGCCACCGGACGGCCCCTCGCACACACCGACCTTTCCGGTCACCCGGGCATAGCCGTCCGCCATATAGGCCGCGCTGCGCTCGTCGCGCGTCAGGATGTGCTCGATGCCGTGATCGAGCCGATACAGCGCATCGTAGAACGGCAGGGTGGTGTCGCCGCACAGACCGAAGATGTGCCGCACGTCATGGGCCTCCAGCATGCGCACCATGGCCTCAGCCCCGGTCATGGTGTTCTTGGCCGCGCTTCCGTCCACCGGGCTTCCTCCCGTCGTTTTTGTCGCCTGGGTGCCATACTATCACATGGCAAATCGACGGTAGCTGGGAGCAATGGCATGGGACGGTTGTCTGCTGTGCCAGCGGTGCTGGTTGCTTCGTGGCTGGTTGCGTTTCAGGCGGCTGCTCTGGAACGCGACCCGACCGGCGTGTGGCTGACCGAAGACGGCAAGGCCGCCGTGGCGGTGCAGGCGTGCGGGCCGGCCCTGTGCGGCCGACTGGTCTGGATCGATGAGCGCCGGCCACCGCCGGGGGCACCCCCCGGGCCGCCGGTGGACGCTTTCAACCCGGATCCCACCTTGCGCGACCGCCCGCTGTGCGGTCTCGAAATGCTGGCCGGATTCGAGCCCCAAGAGCCGGAGCTGTGGACCGGCGGCACGGTCTACAACCCGGAAGACGGCCGCACCTATCGCGCCCGCCTGCGGCTGGTTGGCCCGGACGTGCTCGAATTGCGTGGCTACGTGCTCATCCCGCTCTTGGGCAGAACGCAGATCTGGACCCGCGCCGGTGCCGATTTCCATTGGCGCTGCAGCGAGGCGCGCTGAACCGCACGCTCGGGATTTGCTCTCGTTCTCACCGTCTGCCGCCGTCCCGCAGAGGATGAACCTCTGGGCGGGTCGTGGCCACATCCCGGAGCGCCGACGCCCCGTCGGCCC
>JANQJV010000207.1 GCA_028281465.1 Azospirillaceae bacterium
CCGGCGTGCACACGAGGCCGACGAGGCGTCGGCGCTCCCACAACGGCCTCCCCGGATGGACCCGTTTGCCCAACGGCACCGTCAGTTTCTTGTTAGTGCCGCTCGCCGTCAGCCCTGGCTCGTCTTCTCGTGTTCCATGTGGCTGCGCAAACCGCGTTCATCTTCGACTGGTACTGGGAACTGTTGGCGCGAAACCCCTCGCGCACGTCCTGGTCGACGCGGTGGCGATCTGCGTGCACCGTCCTCGCCCCTATCCATCCCCGTCAGCCCAGATCGCCAGCACATTCGGCCGATCCGCCGGTCCGGACGGTGCAGGTCAAGGCACCGTGTTTCGAGCTCGGCGTCAGATGAGTATCATGGGTACGTGCCATGCCCCGGCCGACGAGGCTACCGCCCCAACGCGTTGTTGTTGGCGGGCAGGCGGTTGGGCGCGCGGAAGGGCAGCGAACGCACGATTCCAGGTTTGGCGGTAAACAGCGCCGGGGCCTGCCAGTCGGGCTGGTCGCCGCTGAAAAGGTCAAGGAAGGCGATGGCGAGCGCCCGGTCCTCGTGCACGTTTTCCTTGAACGACTGCCAGGTGCCCACATCCGTCATGGCCGGTGGCACCACAAAGGGCTCGCCGAACTCCTGGAACAGGATGGCGGCGCGCACGTGGAAGCAATACGCCACGTAGACATAGCCTTCGGGCCAGAAGAACATGGGTTCGGCGAGCCGGGCCCCGGCCGGCAAGCGCACCGCCTCCAACGGCGCGTGTTCCAGAAGATGACGCAGCATCAATCCGGAGGCGAAGCAGGTATACGCCCGGCGGTCTTCAAGCCGGCGCGGCTTCTGCGCCTCGAAGGCACGCAGCCAGGTAACGAAACACTGCGCCAGTCGATCTTGATACAGGTGGAAGTGGATACCCGAATTGCGCGACACGTCATCGACCTGATGCGCGAAGGTCTGCTTGAACCAGCGCAGTCGGCGCACCGCCCGCCGAACCGGGCGGTTGCCGGAGGTCAAACCATAGGGGACCGGGCGCGCCATGGACGGCCTCACACTTTGTCGACGTAGGCGGCGAGCAAATCGCGCAACCGCTCCGGCGACGCCAACCGCTGCGCCACATCCACGCGCAAGGCCCAGGCAATGTCGCAACAGGTTTGCAACAGGCTCTCCGCAGCCTCCCAATCGCCATCATCGTCCCGGTCGGTCAATAGCCACAGCGCCAGCGCAAACACCGCGACATCGACCACCGACGGGTCGGTCCGGTCGCCGCGCTGGCCACCGGCTGCCGCCACGACGCTGGCCACCACGCGGCGTCGGCGCAGCTCGGCAACCAAGGCCGCGGAAAAGCCGAACCGATCCTGTCGCGCCAACGGGGATCGCTCCGCGGCACGATAGGCTTCGGCGGCGCGCATCTCGCTGACCAGCGCCTCGACCCCGCCCAGGTAGTGCATGGCCCGCGTCAAGACCCGATAAGCGGCCTGGGCAAAAGCAATGTCGGGTTCGTCGGTGTGCTGGATGTCCTCCAAAGTCGCGGCCTGCGGCAGGGATCGCCAGCGCGAATCGAGGAAGTGTTCGGTCAGTGACTCGGCGACGCCGCTGACACGGCCGGCCAGGCTGTCCACATCCGACAACACGCCGCGCGCAACAGACCCGAGCGGGGATGGTAACGGATCGAGCGGCGCTTCCAACGCCGTCCGACCGCGCAGCAGAGTGTGGCGCAGGGTACGCAAGGCGTCCTTGACCGGTAGGGTGGTCACGGTTGTGGTGAGACTACGGTAGGAATGCGGCATGTCCGTCAACCCTCCAACATCTCCGACCATGTGGCGTCACGCGCCGAACCGGTCCAGGGGGATTATTCAAGATTTGATCGGTGTCCGGGCCATGAAATCCATAGTTGCATCCAACGACTTGACCACGGCTTGCGACCCCAGGCCCATGGCATTCTGTGCCGACGAGGCCTGCGCCAGACGCACGCAGCGTTCGGCGTCCAACCCCAGGTGCAGCCCGGTGGCGAAGCCGGCGTTGAAGCAGTCGCCGCAGCCACACGTGCACACCACATCGATATCGAACGCGGGGATATGAAAGCGCGTGCCGTCGCTGTGCCGGTACAAGGCCCCACCGGCACCCAAGGTCAGCACGACGCAGCCGACCCCCTTGTCCAACAGGAATTGCGCGACGTCATCGAGGTCGGTCCGACCGGACAGGGCCATGGCCTCCTCTTCCGACGGCAGAAAGTAATCCGTGTGGGGCAATAGGCCTTCCACCAGCGGCATGTCGTCCTGGGTGCTGGCAAACACGTCGAGCGTGGTGACACAGCCGCGCTGCTTGGCCCGGCGCATCAGCTCGGCGTTGCGCCCTGTGTCCATACGATCCATCAGGCCAACGCCGCCGATGTGCAGGATGCGCGTATCCAGCACCCGGTCCATGCGGTCCTCGGTGATGAAGAACGCTCCCGTTGCCCCCTTTTTGTGCAGGGCCGGGCGGGCCCCGTCCGGACGCGTGGTAACGATGGACGAGGAGGTCGAGACCCCTGGACAGCGCTCCATGTTCTCGGTGTCGACACCGAAATGCTGCAGTTTGGCCAGTACCCAGTCGCCCATGTCGTCATCGCCGACACCGCCGACCGCCTGGACCGTGAGGCCGTGTTTGGCCGCAACAATCGCCGCACTGCCGGCCGCCCCGGAGACCGCCAGAGTGAGTTCTTCAATGAAATAGGTGCCACCGCCCGGTGGAATTTCATTCACTGGACGGCCCAGGCAATCGAACGTATAGAAACCGATGGAGGTGTAATCGAAGGTCATGGCGGTCCCTCTGTCACCGCAGGCGCTGGCCGTTCGCGCGGTCGAAGACATAAAGGTGGTCCAGATCGAAACTGGCCTGGGCCGTGCTGTCCAGGCCCGCCCGGAAACCACGGTGGGCCTTGATCTCGATCAAGTCGCGCCCGGTGCGCAGGCTGACGAACGTCTGCTCGCCGGTCGGTTCCACACCATACACGGTGCCGGTCAGATGCGCCGTCGGCCCGCCGATGTGGCAATCTTCCGGACGGATGCCCAGCGTTACCTCGCGCATGGCGCCGTTGCCGCCGTGCACGCCTTCCACGCGGATCCCCGGCGCCGTGAACACGCCGGCCTCCAGCGTGCCGTCAATCAGGTTCATGGGCGGCGAGCCGATGAAACCGGCGACGAAGGTGTTGGCCGGGTCGGCGTAAATCTGGTCCGGTGTGCCGATCTGTTGAATGCGACCACCGTCCATGATGACGATGCGGTCGGCCAGGGTCATGGCCTCGATCTGGTCGTGGGTGACATAAACGGTGGTGATTTTCAGCTGCCGCTGCAGGTGTTTGAGCTGGACGCGCATGGCCGTGCGCAACTTGGCGTCCAGGTTGGACAAGGGCTCATCCATCAGGAACACCTGCGGTTCGCGCACGATCGCCCGGGCGAGAGCGGCGCGTTGGCGCTGGCCGCCCGACAGCGCCGCCGGCTTGCGGTCCAGGTAATCGCCCAGATCGACCATGGCCGCAGCCCGCCGCACCAGTCCATCGTGTTGCGCCTTGGGCACCTTGCGCATGCGCAGTGGAAACCGGATATTTTCGTAGATGGTCATGTTCGGGTAGAGCGCGTAGCCCTGGAACACCATGGCCACGTCGCGGTCACGCGCATCCACGTCGTTCATCAGCTCGCCATCGATGGCAACGGTGCCGCCGGTCGGTTGTTCCAGGCCGGCGATCATGCGCATGGTCGTGGTCTTGCCGCAGCCGGAGGGACCCAGCAGCACGAGGAATTCCTCGTCACCGATCGTCAGGCTAACATCCGACACGCCGACCAGCGGCCCCCATTGTTTGCGCACGTTGCGCAGCTCTATCCTGGCCATGGGCTACCCTTTGAGCGCGCCCATGGTCAGGCCGCGCCCCAGGTGCTTCTGGATCAAGACGACCAGAACGAACACCGGCACAAAGGCGAGGAACGAGACCAGGGCAATGGCGTTGTAGATCACGCCGTCCGAACCGCCGGTGAAGTTGGCCAGCGCGACGGAGAGCGTATAGGCATTCTGGGTCGAGGCGATCAGCAAGGTGAACAGGAACTCATTGATCGCAAAGATGGCCGCAATGACCGCCGCGGTGATGATGCCGGGCCGGCAGATCGGGATCACGATCTCCCACAGGATGCGCAGATCCGAGGCACCGTCGGTGCGCGCGGCATCCTCCAGTTCCTTGGGCACATCGAGCATGTAGGAGCGGATGATCCAAGTGACCACGCTCAGATTGATGGCGGCGTAGACCAGCATGAGCGCCCAGATGGTGTCCAACAGGCCGAGGCCGCGAAACAGAAAGAAGATCGGGATGGCGACGATGGCCGGCGCCATCATGCGCGTGGACAGGATGTAGAAGCCGATGTTCTCCCGGCCCGGGTAGGAATAGCGGGCGAGCGAATAGGCCGCCGGGATGGCCAGCACCAGGTCGATCACCACGGACCCCAGGATCGCCAGCACGGAGTTGCGCAGATAGGCGCCCATGGGCCAGTCGTCCCAGATCGCATGCCAAGCGTCGAGCGAGACGGTCGGCCAATAGATCGGCTCCGGCGTGATGATCTCCACACGCGGACGCAAGCCGATCGACAGGAACCACAGGATCGGCACCAGGCAGAACAATGCCCAGGCACCCAGCACGGCATAGCGCAGCACCAGACTCTCGCCGGATTTCCGCCGCGACACGGACATGGCTCAGACCCTCCCCGACCGGAAGAACTGCTTTAGCAGCACCTGCGCCACGACGATGGTGAACACCAGCATCAGCGCTGCCGCCGTGGAGGCGTAGCCGAAGTCGAAGGTGCGGAAGCCCATGCGGTAGATGAAGAAACTGATGGTCTCCGTCGCCCCGCCGGGCGTCCCTTGGGTCATGATGAAGACTTTGGCGAACATGGTGGTGATGTCGATGCCGCGCAGCACCACCGCCACCGCGATCACCGGGCGGATCAGCGGCAGCGAGATATTGAAGAAGATCTGCCCCCAACGCGCGCCGTCGAGCCGGGCCGCCTCTTCGATCTCCTTGTCCTGCGCCTG
This sequence comes from Azospirillaceae bacterium, assembly GCA_028281465.1. Taxonomy (GTDB): domain Bacteria; phylum Pseudomonadota; class Alphaproteobacteria; order Azospirillales; family Azospirillaceae; genus JANQJV01. Next base: position 5,044 of record JANQJV010000207.1, read on the forward strand.
CAGAGCGGCGACGAAGATGATGAAGAGAAACGGCGTCCACTGCCACACATCGGCCACGATCAGCATCAGCCGCGCGTTCCAGACATTGCCCAGAAAGTCGATATTGGCCGAGACCAGGCCCAGGCCCATGAGCAAGTCCGAGATGACCCGGCCGTCGCTGAATGCCAGCTTCCACAGGAACGCCACCGCCGACGGCATGAACAGCATGGGCATGAGAAAAATGATACGCCAGCCCCGGATCAGCGGGTCGCGGTAAGCGAAAAACGCCAGCGTGAGTGCGATGACGGCCTGCAGCGTGAGCGCAATGCCGCCGATCACGAAGGTGTTCCAGAGGGCGGCCCAAAAATCCGGGTCGTCCCACAGCAGGGTGTAGTTGTCGAACCCGGTGGGGAACCACTGGGTGAATTGCACCACGAAGAAGCTCTGGTAAATGGCATACACGCCCGGGTAGAGCGTGATGAGCAACAGGTAGAGCACCGCCGGTGCGACCAGCAGGTAGGGGAACAAGGCGCGCTGCACCGGGCGGCGCGGCCGGAGACGGGGTGCAGCGCCCGGGGCGGCGCGTGACGCCGCCCCGTCCGCCTCGACGGCAGTGGTTGCCGCAGTGGTTGCCGCAGTGGTTGCCGCAGTGGTTGCCATTGTGCGTCGGACTTAGACCGGAGACGGTTTGCCGCGTCCAACCCAGGTACCGGCCTCGACCGCCGCATACGGGAACGGGGCCCGGCCGGGGGCGAAGCCGTTGCGACGCAGGATGCGCTGCCAGGCGCGGGCACCGTTGTCGAGCGCTTCCTTCGGCGAGATCTGGCCAACCACGGCCTTGTTGATCTCGTTGCCCAGTTCCTGCTCCATGGCGAACATGCCCGGGATGCGCGGCGCACACCAGGCGTACTCCAGGCTCTCGGCCCACACCTCCGCCGGCTGCGACACGGCGCGCAGGCGCGGATTGGTCAGAACCGAGCGGTAGCCGGGCGCGACGCCGTTGGCGTTGGCCTCGTTCATGGCCATGATCGAGGCCGTGGTCAAGAAGGCGAGCATCAGGAAGGCGCCTTCCGGGTTCTGCGACGTGGCGGCGACGCAGGAGGTCGACCCGGCGATGTTGGGCGGCGCAAAACGGGCGCCTTCGATGGAGACCCGCGGCTCGTAGATGGTGACGAAGTCGTCGACGATCTGGCTCTGGTCCGGGCGCATGGCCTGGGTGCCGCTGTCCTGCCAAGAGATATTGCTGGCAAGCTGTCCACCCAGCCAAGCCGCCCGGTTTTCCGGCCAACCCCAACCGGCCGTGCCGGCGGCGGCGTTCGCCTGCAGCGCTAGAATGATCTCCAGCGCCTTGACGCCGGCGTCGTTGTTGAAGATCGGGTTCCAGTCGGAATCGAACAGGTCGACGCCGCATTGCGCCGCGATGTGCTCCCAGGTGTAGGTGGCCCAGAAGCCGCGCGCGGCCATGAGACCGACGCCGGCCACGCCCGGGGCAATGTTGTTCATCTCGGCCGACAGGCGGATCAGGTCGTCATAGGTGGAGACCGTCTGCCATTTGTCGATCGGACCGCCAGTGACCTGCTCGACGAAACCCTTGCGCAGGTGCACCATCTGTATGTCGCAGTCGAACGGAATACCATACAGGCCCTGGTCGCCGTAGTAGCCGTAGTTGAGCAAATAGGTTTCGTAGAAGTCATCCAGTGGCAGCTTCCACTTGGTGGCGTAGTCGTCGAGCCGAGCCAGGAAGCCGGGGCCGGCGAAATCGCCGAGCCAGGGCGAGAAGAACTGCAGCGCGTCGAAGCTGGCGTTGCCGGAAATGAACTCGGCGATCGCCTTGTCATAGAAATTGGCATCTGGGATCGGCACCAGCTCCACTTTGATGCCGGACAACTTCTCGAACGGTACCAGGCCTTCCGCCGCCGATTCCTGGTCGGCAGCGCCGATGGCGAAGCGCACGGTTTTACCGGCCTGTTCGGCGCGCACGGCTTCCCAGTCGACCGTCCGAATCCAATCCTTCGCGGGATCCCACAGCGGCTCGTCGCTCATGGCGTAGAGTTCGCGATAGTCCGGGCGCACATACTTGGGCACGGAGATGTCCGCCAGCACCTTAGCCGGGTCCGGCAGTGCATTCTGCGCGAACAACGGGGCTTTAACCGTGGCGGCCAGGCCGGTAGCCAGACCGGTCATGGCCGTGGTTTTGAGCAGCGACCGGCGGCTCAGACCGCCCATATGGGTAAGCATCGATTCCTCCTCCCTCGTGGACCATTTGTTGCGCTGCAACAGTCAGCAGTCCTTGAATACATGACCCAGCTATGCACAGCTAGGTCGCCAGCACAAGCCCGGGCGTCGCCGGAGAAATGCCCGGGAGCGGGCCGCAGGCGCCATCCCCCGATCGCCCCACCCGTTGAACGTTAGTTCATTCGGATGAGCAAATGTTCTGACATGACAGCCTTGTGTCAACCGTTTTTTGTATTCACGGTGACGAGCGCTTGAACAATCGTCTTGACTAACATACAGATGTTCATTATTTTTCTGGCTTGGAACAGTCAAGGGAGCGGTGTGTCGTGCCGACGAATGTGAGATTGGCCGGTCTTGCCAAAGATCTGGCGGCACGGGCGGACGCCGGCCGCCCGGTGCGGATTGGCCTGATCGGGGCCGGGGAAATGGGCACGGATATCGTCAGCCGGGTGGCGCATATGCCCGGCATCCGCGTTGGCGCGATCGCCGAACTCAACCTGCCGGGGGCGGTCAAGGCGGTGGAGATCGCCTATGGCGACACCGTGCGGGCACATGAGGTCGGCAGCGCGGATGCTCTCAACGCGGCGATGGAACAGGGCCGGATCGCGGTCACGCAGGATGCGTCGCTAGTGATCGGAAGCGGCCTGATCGACGTGGTGGTCGATGCCACCGGCGTGCCGGCGGTCGGCGCCGAGATCGGTCTCGCGGCGATGGAACGCGGCAAGCACCTGGTGATGATGAATGTCGAGGCCGATGTGGTCATCGGCGCCTATCTCAAGGCGCAGGCAGACCGGCTCGGCGTGGTCTACACGCTGGGTGCCGGTGACGAGCCGTCGTCTTGCATGGAGTTGATCGAGTTCGTCGCCGCCATGGGCCACCCGATCGTTTGCGCCGGCAAGGGTAAGAACAACCCGCTCAACATCGATGCGACGCCGGATGCCTATGCCGAGGAGGCGGCTCGACGCAACATGAGCGCGCGCATGCTGGTGGAATTCGTCGACGGCTCCAAGACCATGGTGGAGATGGCGGCCATCGCCAACGCCACCGGCCTTGTGCCAGACTGCCCCGGCATGCACGGACCCGTCGCAACCAAGGAACAATTGGCCGATGTGCTGGTGCCGCAGTCGGCCGGCGGCGTACTCACCGACATCGGCCGGGTCGACTACTCCATCGGCGCCGGTGTGGCACCGGGCGTGTTCGTCGTCGCCGAGATGGGGCATCCGCGCATCGCCGAACGCATGGCCGACCTCAAGCTCGGCAAGGGGCCGTACTTCACGTTCATCCGGCCGTACCATCTCACCTCGCTCGAGGTGCCGCTCACCTGCGCCCGCGCCGTGCTGTACGGCAAGGCCGACATGGTGCCGATGGACAGGCCGGTGGCCGAGGTCTGTGCCGTTGCCAAACGCGACCTGCAGCCGGGCGACGGCCTGGATGCCATCGGCGAATACTGCTATCGCGCCTGGGTCATGCGCGCAGACGAGGCACGCGCGCAGAGGGCGATCCCGTGCGGATTGTTGGCCCAGGGCACGGTCACGGCGCCGATCCGCAAGGGCGAGCTGATCACGACTGACAACGCACGGCCGCCGGCCGGCTCCAAGCTGGCCGTCCTGCGCGCAGCGCAGGACGCGCTGGTGTACGGACAATGACCGACGGGAGGCACCCCATGCAACCGGTCGCCATGGCCAACCGGCCCTTCGCCATCCGCCACTATGACGCGGATACGCTGCGCAACGCCCTGCGCCGCATGCTGCTGATCCGACGCTTCGAGGAAGCAGCGGAAGACAGCTACATGCGCGGCCTGGTGCACGGCACCATGCACCTGTCGATCGGCCAGGAAGCAAGTGCGGTCGGCGCCTGCCTGCCACTTGACGACACCGATATGATCACCTCGACCCACCGCGGCCACGGCCATTGCATCGCCAAGGGGGCCGATGTGGCGCGCATGTTCGCCGAGTTCTTTGGCAAAGAGACCGGCTATTGCCGCGGCCGCGGCGGCTCCATGCACATCGCCGACGTGTCCAAGGGCAATCTGGGCGCCAACGGCATCGTCGGCGGCGGCCTGCCGATCGCCGTCGGCGCGGCGTTGACGGCCAAGCGGCTTGGCACCGGCGCGGTGGTGGTGTGTTTCTTTGGCGACGGTGCCAACAATGAAGGCGCGTTCCACGAATCGCTCAACATGGCGGCGATCTGGAAACTGCCGGTGCTGTTCGTGTGCGAAAACAACCACTACGGCATGTCCATGGCCATGGACCGCGCCTCGGCGGTCGCCGCGGTCGCCGACCGGGCGGCGGCCTATGCAATGCCCGGTGTGCGGGTGGACGGCAACGACCTGTCGGCGGTCGCCGAAGCCTGCCATGATGCGGTGGCGCGGGCTCGGGTCGGCGACGGCCCCAGCCTGATCGAATGCGTCACCTACCGCTGGCGCGGCCACTCCAAGTCCGACCGCAACCGATACCGCACCAAGGAAGAGATCGAGACCTGGGTGGCGCGCGACCCAGTTCGCCGGTTCGCCGCATTGCTCATGGACCACGGCTTGCTCAACGCCACCGACTTCGATGTCCTGGAACGCTCGGTGGCCGACGAGATTTCCGCCGGTGTCGCCTTTGCCAAATCCAGCCCGAACCCCGACCCGGTGCTGCTGACCCGGGACGTGTACACGGACCTGGCGGCATGAGCGCCGCCGCTGCCGTGGCGCCGGCAACGGCGTCAACCACACCGATCACCGGCGCGGTGGTGCGCGACCTCAGCTATGCGGAAGCGATCCGCGAGGCCATGGCCATTGCGCTCGAACGCGACCCGCGCGTCGTGTTGATGGGCGAGGATATCGGTGTGTACGGCGGCGCCTTCCAGGTCACAGGCGACCTGGTGCACCGTTTCGGCCCGGACCGGGTGATGGACACGCCGATCTCCGAACTGGGGGGCGCTGGCGTCGCAGTGGGGGCGGCCCTGACCGGCCTTCGGCCGATCTTCGAATTCCAGTTCTCCGACTTCGCGACGCTCGCCATGGAGCAGATCGTCAATCAGGCGGCCAAGCTCCGATTCATGCTGGGCGGCGCGGTATCGGTGCCGGTGGTCATGCGCTTCCCGGCCGGCTCGGGCACCGGAGCGGCGGCGCAGCACAGCCAGAGCCTGGAGGCCTGGTTCGGCCACGTGCCGGGGCTGAAAGTGGTACAGCCGGCGACTCCGCACGACGCCAAAGGCCTGCTGCTGGCGGCGGTGCACGACCCGGACCCAGTGATGATCTTCGAGCACAAGCTCCTGTACAAGACCAAGGGACCGGTGCCGGAGGGGCACTATACGGTGCCGATCGGCGAGGCGGCGGTGTGCCGCCCGGGCCGCGACGTCACCGTGGTGGCCTCGGCGGTCATGGTGCCGCGTGCACTCGACGCGGCGACCCAGCTTGCCGCCGACGGCATCGATGCCGAAGTCATCGACCTGCGCACCATCCGCCCGCTCGATCGGGAGACACTGATCGCCAGCGTCGCCAAGACGACGCGCCTGGTGTGCGTTTACGAGGGCGTGAAGACCCTTGGCGTGGGCGCGGAGGTGAGCGCGCTGATTGCCGAAAGCGAAGCTTTCGACTATCTCGACGCACCGATCGTCCGAGTTGGCGGCGCGGAGGTGCCGATTCCGTATAGTCCGGAATTGGAGAAGGCGGCCGTACCGCAGACCGCTGACATCGCCGCCGCCGTGCGGCGCGTGGTGCGCGGGGCAGTGTGATATGCCAGTCGAGGTCATCATGCCCAAGGTGGACATGGACATGGCCACTGGGCGGATCACGAGCTGGAGCGTGGCCGAGGGCACGCGGGTAAAGGCGGGCGACCCCTTGTTCGTCATCGAGACCGACAAGGCGGCCATGGATGTGGACAGCCCGGCCGATGGCGTCGTGCACCACATCCACGCCGAGGCGGGCACCGACGTACCGATCGGCCAGCCCGTGGCATGGATCTACGTCGACGGCGAAACGGTCGGGCCGCCCCCCAATCCCTCTCCCTCCGGGAGAGGGTGGCCGCGCGAGCGGCCGGGTGAGCGTGGTGCCGCCGGCGCGCCATCCGAACAACACACAAGTCTCAACACCCTCACCCCACCCCCTCTCCCCGAGGCAGAGGGGCTTGCAGCCCCAGCCGACCGACCGCGCGCGACACCGCACGCCCGGCGGTTGGCTCGCGAACGCGGGGTGGATTTGCGGCTCATCCTGGGGTCCGGGCCGCGCGGCCGCATTGCCCGTGCCGATGTCGAGGCATACCAGACCCCGGCCGTCACCGCCGCACCGGAGATGGCCGGCCCGTTGGTGCTGCACCGCAGCGGCGGTGGGCCCGGCACGCCCGTGCTGCTGCTGCATGGCTTTGCCGCCGACTCCCATGTCTGGGCCAGGGTAGTGCCTTTGTTGCCGTGTGGCCACGCGGTGATCAAACTGGACTTGCCCGGCCACGGCCGGTCACCGGCCCGGTCTGTCGGTTCGTTTCGCGATCTGGCCCGGCTGGTGGTCGCGGCCTTCGACCGCGCCGGCTTCGACCGCGTGCATGTGGTCGGGCATTCCCTGGGTGGTGGCTTGGCGCTTGCTCTGGCCGACGTGCGGGCCCGGCGTCTGGCCTCGCTGACGCTGATCGCCCCGGCCGGTCTTGGTCCGGAAATGGACGGCGACGCCCTGTTCGGCCTGGCGCGCGCCAGCCGTGCAGAGAGCCTGGCGCCCTGGCTACGCCGCTTGGTCGCCGATCCAGGCCTGGTAACGGACGGTTTCGTGCACGCCGCCATGCTGGCCCGCGCCGATCCGAGTTTGCGCACCGCCCAACAGGCGCTGGCTGACTGTCTGTTCGCGGACGGCGTGCAATGCTTCGACCTCCAGGCCGCCTTGCAGCGCGTTGCGGTTCCGACCAAACTACTGTGGGGTCGGGCCGACCGCGTTTTCCCCTGGCGCCAGGCGCTCCACGCCCCCGGCCGCGTCGCCCTGCATCTGCTCGACGACATCGGCCATGTCCCGCACCTGGAAGCCCCGGACATCGTCGCCGCCTTGATCGCGGACCTGGCGACGCTGGACCAGGCGCGGGCAGACACGAAACGAGCGGCTTGATACCGGTGCGCGGGCAAGACAAGTCACAGACCCGGAAGAAGGTCGGAGCGGAACAGGTCAGCCTGTCCGATGCCGGCCAGCGCCTGCGCATCCGGGCCGCCTGGATGTATTTCATCGAAGGCAAGACCCAGAGCGAGATCGCCGATACCTTGGGCGTCGGCCGAGTCACCATCGTGCGCCTGCTGGCCGAGGCGCGTCGGCGCGGCGAGGTGCGCATTACCATCGATGCCCCCTTGGTCGAGCTGACCGAACTGGAGCGAGCGCTGGAATGCCGGTTTGGGATAGAGCAGGCCTTCCTGGCGCCCGTGTCCGACGCCGGTGACGACCCGACCCCGGCGATCGCCGCCGCCGCGGGGACGTTCATTTCCCAGGTCATGCGGCCGGGCATGACCGTGGGTACCGGCTGGGGGCGCACGCTCTACACCAGCCTGCCCCATATCCACGGCCGCATATTGGACGATGTGCGCGTCATCTCGCTCCTGGGCGGCATCGCCCAGGCGCGACGCTTCAACCCGGCCGAGTTCGCCTGGCAATTCGCCGAGCTGTTTGGCGGCGACGGCTACCTGCTGCCCGCGCCAGCGCTGGTGGACAGCCCGGAAACCCGCCAGGCGCTCTTGGAACGCTGCGGCTTGGCGGAGGTCTTCGCCATGGCCGATGGCCTGGACATGGCGCTGCTCAGCGTTGGCGGCATTTCGCGCCAGACGACCACCTACCGGGTCGGCCACCTGTCCGAAGCCGAACGCCGATCGCTGATCGACGCGGGGGCCGTCGGTGACCTGCTCTACAATTTTATCGACGCCGACGGCCGCGTGATCGACCATCCGATCAACGCCCGCGTGATTTCCGTCGACCTGCCGCGCCTGCAGAAAACGCCGCAACGCGTCCTGATCTCTGGCGGCCGCGACAAACACGCCGCCCTGACCGGCGCCCTCACCCTGATCGCTCCCACCGTGCTGATCACCGACGAGGTTACCGCCCGGGCCCTGTTGGACGGGTGAGACCCACGGCCCGCACTGATGACACGTTCGGTTTCGGCGCTGAACAAGGAGCGCCGGCATCCGTGCCGGCTGGACCGCCGCCATCTTGGCGGCCGGCTGCTGGCGTGGTCCGGGCCGGCTGGAAGCCGGCGGTCCAGCCAGCAAG
>JANQJV010000216.1 GCA_028281465.1 Azospirillaceae bacterium
CAAACGATCGGATTGACTCATGGGTCTATTCTCGTAGGGCGTGCTTCAGCGCGCCTCGTGCAGCCAGAAAAGCGCCGGACTCCAGAGCAAATCCCGAGCGGATTGTGCCGGTCTACGACGATGATCTGCTGAAAAATCAATTGGCTAGAGCGTCTTCCGCGAACCAGAATGAGCGGAAACCGCTCTGAAGCGCTGATCCCGGCCGCGGCCTGCTGAAGCAGGCCCTACGGGGGGCGCCGCGTCGGTCAAAACTTCCGTTCATTGATACAAGGCGGGCGCACGCATGACGCTCACGGACATCGCCTTCCGTCGCCGCCCCCTGGTGGGGATGGTTCTGATTGCGCTCATGGTCTTCGGGGCGGCGAGCTATGTCGGCCTTCCGGCGCGCGAGGATCCGAAGATCACCATCCGGACCTCGGTCATCATCACGGAGCATCCCGGCCTGTCCACCGGGAAAATGGAACGGCTGGTCACCCGGCCGCTCGAAGAGGCGATCCGCCGTGTGCCGGAGATCGACGAGATTCGGTCGCTCACCATACCCGGCCGGTCGATCATCAAAGCGGAGGTTGATCCGGCCATCTTCGCGTTGGACCAGATCTGGGATGATCTGCGTCACCGCATCGCGGCGGCCACCGCCGTTCTGCCGGACGGGACGCACGCGCCCCGCATCAACACGGACTTCGGCGATGTGGCCATCGTCACGGCCGCCCTGATCGGCGAAGACCATGATTGGGGGACCCGGTTCGCCATGGCGGAGGTGGTGCGCGACCGGGTTTACGCGGTGCCGGGCGTGAAGCGCATCGACCTTCTTGGGGTGCAGACGGAGCGCCTGTTCGTCGAGACCGACCCGGCGCGCCTGGCGACGTTGCGGATCGACCCGGACCGGCTTGCGGCGGTGCTGCGGGCCCGCAACGGCCTCGGACCGGGCGGTGTCTGGGATGTCGGGCCGCGCGGCTTCCTGGTCGAAATCGCGGGTGCCTTCCGGACGGTCGAAGACGTGCGCGAGGTTCTGCTTCCGCTTCCGGATGGGCGCGGCGTGATCCCCCTGCGCGATGTCGCCCAGGTCCGGCGGGCCCCCGCCGATCCGCCCGACCGGCCGGCCTATTTCAACGGCCGCCCGGCCATCGTGCTCGCCATCTCCATGAAGGACGGCGAAAGCGTGCTGGACACCGGCCATGCCCTGCGCGACGCCCTTGACGCCATCGAGGCGACGCTTCCGGCTGGCTTCGATCTGGAGATCATGACCTTCCAGGCCGACCAGGTGGCCAAGGCGGTGTACGGCGTCACCGCCAGCGTCGTGCAGACCCTGGCCATCGTGCTCGTGGTCGTGATTCTCTTCCTGGGTCTGCGGACCGGTCTGATCGTGGGGGCCATCGTGCCGGCGGTCATGCTCGTCACCTTGGCGGTCATGGCGGCGTTCGACATGACCCTGCAGCGTATGAGTCTGGCGACGCTGGTCATCGCGCTGGGCCTGCTGGTGGACAACGGCATCGTCGTCGCCGAGGATTTCAAGCGCCGGCTGGAAGAGGGGCTGAGCCGTGACGAAGCCCTGCAGCGCGGCGGCCGTGAATTGGCGCTGCCGCTCCTGGTCTCCACCCTCATCACGATCCTGGTTTTCCTGCCGCTGATGCTGGCCGAGCACACGGCCGGCGAATACACGCGATCCATCTCGCAGGTGATCCTGATTTCCCTGCTCACCTCGTGGCTGCTGGCGATGACGGTCACCCCGGCCCTCTGCCACCGGTTCATCAAAGTGGTGCCGATTGGCGGCGGTGCGCGGCGCAGCCTGTCCGACCGCGCCTTCGCGGTGCTGGCCGGCGGCTACGAGCGCGTGTTGCGCGTCGTGCTGCGATCGCGTCTGGCTTTCCTGGCGGTGATGCTCGGGTTGCTGGTCGCAGCGGTGATCGGCATGGCGCAGGTGCCGAAGAAGTTCTTTCCCGACAGTGACCGAACCCAGATTCTGGTCTTCATCGACCTGCCGGCGGGCGTGACCACCCGCATGACCGATGCCACCCTGAACCGGGTCTTCGCCGCCCTCGACACGCCCGGCCGCCTGCCGCACATGCGGAGCTACGCCGCGTATGTCGGGTCGGGCGGTCCCCGTTTCGTGCTCTCGCTCACGCCGATCGACCCCGCGCCCAACGTCGCGTTCATGGTGGTGAATGTCGACGGTGCCGCGCACATGGATGCGGTCGCGCAAGGTCTGCGCACGCTGTTTCGGGAGGTGGCCCCGGAGGCCGATGCGCGGGTGACCCGCATGTTTCTGGGCCCCAGCGATTCCAGCAAGCTGGAAGTGCGGGTGACGGGTCCGGACGCGGCCGTGCTGTTCGAGACCGGCCAGCGCATCGGCGCCGCCTTTCGCACCCTGCCCGGGGTGCGCGACATCACCACCGACTGGCAGAACCGCATGCCGATGGTGGTGGTCGACGTCGACCAAACACGGGCCCGCCGCGCCGGGGTGACGGCGGCCGATGTGGCCCATGCGGTGGGGCACGCCGTCGAGGGGCGGGTCGCCACGCCCTTTCGCGAGGGTGATGACCCGTTTCCCGTCGTGCTGCGGGCCGACGCAGCGGCGCGCGGCGACCTGGAGCGTCTGGCCACGCTGCCCGTGTTCGCCCAGGCGAGCGGCCAGAGCGTGCCGCTCGCGCAGGTCGCCGAGATCCGCCTGGACGGGGTCTACGGCAGGATCGCCCGCGCGGATCTGCAACGGGCCCTGACCGTCGAAGCGCGCAACATCGCCCTGACCGCCGAGGACATGGTGCCGCTGATGCGGCCCGCCCTGGCCGCGTTGGAACGCGACCTACCGCCCGGCCACACCATCGGCTTCGACGGCGTGGTGGCCGATTCCGCCGACTCAAGAGCGGCGCTGGCCGCCAACACGCCGCTGTGTCTCGCGGTCGTCGTCATCCTGCTGGTGGCACAATTCAATTCCTATCGCCGTCCGCTGATCATCATCGCCACCATTCCGCTGATCCTGATCGGCGCGGTGACCGGACTGCTGATCACCGGGGCCAATTTCGGTTTCATGCCCATTCTGGGTCTGTTTGCCCTGTCGGGCATCATCACCATCAACGCCATCGTGCTGATCGACCGCATCGACCTGGACCGGGCGGCCGGCCTGGACGGGGTCGAGGCCATCGTGACGGCCTCGGTGCGGCGCCTGCGACCGATCCTGATGACCTCGATCACCACCATTCTCGGCCTGACACCGCTCATTTTGGGCCGGGACGCCCTGTTTTTCGGCATGGGCAGCGTCATTGCCTTCGGGTTGCTGGTGGGGACCTTGCTGAGCCTGGGGGTTGTGCCCGTGCTCTATAGCCTGCTGTTCGGCATCCGGTCGCAACAGTGATGGAAGCCGGGCAAACGCAACCACCGGCCTATTGAATAGCAGGCTATATAGTTTTATATAGCCTGCTATCTTCAATCAGTTGCGGAGGCTGATCCATGCCCAAGGGTCTTCACCCCATCGCCGGCGTGCTTGCACTCCTGATCATCGTGACCTTCTGGGTGGCGACCGTCGTCACCGAGGCATTCGCCGCGTCGGCTGCCCTGTTCCTGACCGGAAAGGCCCGCGCCGGCATCATCGACGGCACTTTCCAGGCCGTCCAGGCGTTCGAACTGGCCGCCGGAGCCGTGAACAGGGCCCTGCTTGGCCTGAACCGGCGCGATGGCGTCCGCATGACCGGGCGTCCTTTGGCCGTCAATGCCTGAGTCCCCGATCGAAAGAGGCAAATCCATGACAACCAGGCTTTCCCGTGCCTTGATCCTCTTCGTTGTTCCCGTGATCCTGTGGGGCTGTGGCCCGATGCACATGAAGACCATCCACGCGGCCAAGAAGGCCGTCATCGGCAAGGACATATCCGTCCTCACGCGCTGCGTCGGGGAACCCCTGACCGTCCGCGACCGCCTCAGCGCGCCGGGTCAGGTTCACGTCTATTCCTCCGCCCAATTGCGCGGTCCCGACGGAACTTTGATTGCGTCCCCGCAGCCGCATGCGGCCGTTCACCAAACCGCTTGCGTGTTCAGCATTGCCGTCCTCGACGGACGGATTCAGGCTGTGCACGTCGACAATCGGGCCGGTTGGGGGTTCGGCAGCATCACCGCCTGCTCGGGCCTGGTGCGCCGATGTGTCGGCGCTGGGTTCGAACCGGCATTATAGGGCGTCCAGGTCAGGCCGGCCGGAATCGTCTGGTTTGGGCCACGAATGGGCCCATTGTCCGGCTTACCGCACCCGTTGCTCGGCGTCGTCGAACAGGAAGCTGCGCGTGGGCGGGATGGTCAAGGTGAGCGGGCTGCCGGGGCGGATGTCGCGGCCGGTCCGGGTTTCCACCACGAGGGTCTCGCCGCCAGGTGCCGTGCCGTAGAGATAAGATGCACCGCCAAGGTGCTCGACCACGTCGATCCGCACCGTCAGCCGGGCGCATTCGCCGCCGCCCTCACCCTCGGCATCGACGTGTTCCGGGCGGATGCCGAGCGCGCACGGTGCGCCGGTTTCCAGCCCGGCACCGGCCACCGGCAGGGTGATCCGGGTGCCGTCGTGGGCGGCAAGCGCCACCGTCACGGCACCATCGTGCTTCTGGGCCACCGTGGCGGCCAGGAAGTTCATGCGCGGCGAACCGATGAAGCCGGCGACGAACCGGTTCGCCGGGTCGTCGTACAGCGCCAAGGGGGCGCCGACCTGTTCGACCCGGCCCAGGCGCAGCACCACGATCTTGTCGGCCAGAGTCATGGCCTCGGTCTGGTCGTGCGTCACATAAACCATGGTCGATGCGTCCAGCTCCTGGTGCAGGCGGGCGATCTCCAGGCGCATGGCCACGCGCAGTTCGGCGTCCAGGTTGCTCAGAGGTTCGTCGAACAGGAACACCTGCGGGTCGCGTACGATCGCCCGGCCGATGGCGACGCGCTGGCGCTGGCCGCCGGACAACGCCTTGGGCTTGCGTTTCAGGAACGGCTCCAGTTGAAGAATGCCGGCAGCCACGCGCACGCGCTCGCGGATCACGTCCTTGGCGACGCCGGTCATGCGCAGCCCGAAGCCCATGTTCTCCTCGACGGTCATGTGCGGATAGAGCGCATAGGACTGGAACACCATGGCCACGCCGCGCTCGGCCGGGTCGACGGCGTTGACCACGCGGTCACCGATGGCAATGGTGCCGGCGCTGATCTCCTCCAGCCCGGCGATCATCCGCAGCAGCGTGGACTTGCCGCAGCCGGACGGTCCGACGAAGACACAAAATTCCCCCGGCTCGATATCCAGGTCCACGTCTCGGATCACCGATACGTCGCCGAATTGTTTGCGTACGCCGCGCAGCATGAGTCCCGCCATCGTCCGAACCATCCTCCCGTTGCCGGCCGCCGATCAGACCCTTGGATGGGCTTGGCCCGGTTCGGTGGCCATTGGTTTTGTTTATCGCCCAAGTCACATTGGGTCGACAGGCCCGTGTGGACTTGACAGGCGAAGCCGTCCCTCGGCATGGTTTTCCCATAACCAGCGTCGGTGTGAAATAGCCGAACCGGCTGCCGGCGGACGAGGGAGGAAATCGATGCGGTTTCGTTTCGGGGCGTCGCCGGCGGCTTTGGTCGTCGCGGCAATGGTTCTGGCTGCGCCGGTTTCGGCGCGAGACCTGGTGATCAACACCGACACGTCGGACGCGGCGCCGCGTGCCGCGTTCCAGGCGGTGATCGACGCCTTCACCGCCGAGTACCCGGACATCGAGGTGTCGTGGAACGTCTTCGACCACGAAGGCTATAAGACGTCGATCCGCAATTTCCTGACCGCCCAGGCGCCAGACATTGCCGCCTGGTATGCCGGCAACCGCATGCGGCCGTACGTGGACGCCGGGTTGTTCATGGACGTCAGCGATTTATGGGAGGCGGAAGGCTTACACGACAGCTTGGCCTCCGCCGCCGCGTCCATGAAGATGAACGACGGCATCTGGGGTGTGCCCTACACCTATTACCAGTGGGGCGTGTACTACCGGAAAGACATCTTCGAGCGCCTGGGGTTGGCGGTGCCCACCACCTGGGACGAGCTGCTCGCCGTGTGCGCCGCACTGCAAGCCGACGGCGTCACGCCGTTCACCATCGGCACGAAGTTCCTGTGGACCGCCGGCGGTTGGTTCGACTACCTGAACCTGCGCGTCAACGGCTACGCGTTCCACATGGACCTGACCGGCGGCACCGTGCCGTATACGGACGAGCGGGTGCGTGCCGTATTCGATCGCTGGCTGGAACTGGTCGAGCCTGGCTATTTCATCGCCAACCATGCGGCCTACTCCTGGCAGGAGGCACTGGCCTTCATGGTCCAGGGTGAGGCGGCCATGTATCTCATGGGCAATTTCGCCGTGGCGCCGCTGCTCGAGGCCGGGCTGACGCCGGAGACCCTGGGTTTCTTCCAGTTTCCCGAGATCACCCCGGGCTTGCCCAAGGCGGAAGACGCCCCCACCGACACGCTGCATATCCCGACCAACGCCACCAATGTGGAGGAGGCCAAGCTGTTCCTGGCCTTTATCGCCCGGGCCGACGTGCAGGAGATGATCAACACCCATCTGGGCCAACTGCCGGTCAACCGCAACGCCGCGGTTCCCGAGGATCCCTATCTGGCCGCCGGCTTCGAAATGCTGTCGAACGCGTATGCCTTGGCGCAGTTTTATGACCGGGATGCCACGGCTGAGATGGCCAAGGCCGGCATGGAAGGCTTCCAGGAGTTCATGGTCCGCCCCGGCAATCTCGACCGGATTCTCAGCCGCCTGGAGCGCGTGCGGTCTCGGGCCTACTGAGCGTGCTCAGGGGGTCCTGACCCTGATTCTGAAATCTGGACGGTATCTGCTCTATCAATCAACGGCTTGTTCCTGGCGCGAATGACGGCCCAAAGCCCCTCACCCTCAGGGAGAGGGGTATGGACCGGGCCAGGACAGGTTGGGGGTCTCTCCCCAAGGGAGAGGGGCGGATTTCGGGGGGCTTCGACGATCTCATGGGCGCCGCTGTGCACGCCAACGACCAGTCCTGGGCCGCCCTATGGCGGCGTCATCAGCGGCGCTGGGCGCCGGTGCTCTTTTTGGCGCCCGGGGTGCTGTATTTCCTCGTCTACGTCGTGCTGCCGATCGGCCAGTCCATGGCGATCAGCCTGTACGAGTGGGACGGCATCGGCGAGAAGACTTTCATCGGCTTCGCCAACTACGTCGAGCTGTTCGACGATTATGCGTTCTACACCTCCCTGTGGAACAACGTGCTGTGGCTCGTGTTCTACATGTTGGCGGTGCCGGCCGGGCTCTTCGTCGCCTTGTTTCTGAACCAAACCGTGTTCGGCATCCGGCTGGTCAAGTCGCTGTTCTTTTTTCCCTTCGTCATCAGCCAGGTCGTGGTCGGGCTGATCTTCGCCTGGTTCTACGACCCGAGCTTCGGCTTGCTGGCGCTGCTGATGGAGTCCGTCGGGCTCGAGCCGATCGCGGTTCTGGCCGACGACCGGTATGTCACCTTCGGCATCATCCTGGCCGGGCTGTGGCCGCAGACCGCCTATTGCATGATCCTCTATCTCACCGGGCTGGCGGCGGTCGACACGGAGCAGATCGAGGCCGGGCGGCTGGATGGGGCCAAAGGTTGGCGCATGCTGTGGTATGTGGTGCTGCCGCAGCTCCGCCCGGCGACCTTCATTGCCGTGGTGGTGACGGTGATCGGTGCCTTGCGATCGTTCGACCTGGTGTCGATCATGACCGATGGCGGGCCTTACGGTTCCAGCCGCGTGTTGGCCTTCTACATGTATGAACAGGCGTTGTCGGAATACGGCTTCCGCATGGGGTATGGCGCGGCCATCGCCGTGATTCTGTTCCTGATCATGATGGTCTATATCGCCGGGTTCCTCATTTCCATGCACCGGGCGGAACGGGAGGCGCGCTGATGTTTCCGGCCCCGATCCAGCGCGCCGGCAGGCCGGCACAGATCGCCTACAAAGTGGCTTTGCCGGTGAGTCTGGTGCTCTGGCTGATCCCGCTCATCGCCGTCATGGTCACCTCGATCCGCAGCCATGGCGACATCGTCGCCGGCAACTACTGGGGTTGGCCGACCGACGTGCATCTTTTCGAGAACTACTCGGCGGTGTTCCTCACCTCGTCGATCGGCCAGTTCATCTTCAACTCGTTCATGGTCACGCTGCCGACGGTGTTCGGCGCGGTGGCGTTGTCGTGTCTGACCGGTTTCGCCCTGGCGGTTTATCGCTTTCGGAGTAACACGCTGATCTTCATGATGTTCGTCGCCGGCAATTTCGTGCCATTCCAGATTCTCATGGTGCCGGTGCGAGACCTCACCTTGTCGCTTGGCCTTTACGACACCAAGCTGGGGCTGGTGATGTTTCACGTCGCCTTCCAGACCGGCTTCTGCACCCTGTTCATGCGCAATTTCATCAAGGCGCTGCCCAAAGAGCTGATCGAGAGCGCGCGGGTGGAAGGCGTGTCGGAGCTGCGCATCTTCTGGTTCATCGTGCTGCCGCTGGTGCGCCCGGCCATCGCCGCCCTCGCCGTGCTGGTGTTCACCTTCATTTGGAACGATTATTTCTGGGCCACGGTGCTGGTGCAGGGCAACCATGCCATGCCGGTGACCGCAGGCCTGTATTCGCTGAACGGACAGTGGATCGCCGCTTGGCACCTGGTGTCCGCCGGGTCCATCGTCGCCGCCCTACCGCCCGTGCTCATGTTCTTCCTTCTGCAACGCCACTTCATTGCCGGGCTGACCCTCGGGGCGGTGAAGTGACCGCCGGCTCCGTCGCTGCCTGGCGCTTGGATGCGCCCGGTGTCACGTGGGTGTTCGCGGCAGAGGGTGGGAAGGGGTTGCCAGCCTGTGTGTATTGGGGACCGGCCCTGGCGGTTGCGCAGGACCTGGGGGCCCTGGTCGCAGCGCTGCGGCCGACGGTGGCGGTGGGTAGTTTGGATGATTTCGTGCCGCTTAGCCTTTGTCCGGAGGCGGCCCGCGGCTGGCTGGGTCATCCGGGTCTCGTTCTCTCCACGGAGGTCGGACCACTGTGGCCGCGCTTCCGCCTCGACGTCGCGGAGGAGGTGGACGGTGGGCTGCGCTGGATGGCCCGGGATGCGGAGGCCGGCCTGACTTTGGTGCTTTCGGTGCGCCTTGATCCGCAATCCGGTGTTTTGGCGGCCGGGAGCGAACTCACCGCCGACAGGCCTGTGCGCTTGGCCTGGCTAAGTGCGCCGGTCTTGCCAGCGCCGGATGTTTGCACCGATGTGCTGGATTTTTCCGGACGCTGGACAAGCGAGTTCCAGCCGCAACGTCTGCCCCTACGCCTCGGTGCCCATGTGCGTGAAGGCCGGGACGGTCGCACCGGCCATGCGACACCGCCCTATGCCGCGGTCCTGACGCCAGGGACGACCATGACCGGTGGCTTGGTTTTGGGCGTGCAACTCGCCTGGTCCGGTGGCCATCGGCTGGTGGTCGAGGAACTGCCAGACGGGCGGCGCCAGGTGCAGGTGGGTGCGCTCTTGCACCCCGGCGAGATCGACTTGCAGGCAGGGGCGGTATACCGCTCGCCAATCCTATTGGCCGCCGTTTCGGTGGAGGGATTGGGTGGGGTCGCGCGCGCTTTCCATCGCCACTTGCGCCGTCATGTCCTGCGTTTCCCCGACCCGGTTTGGCCGCGTCCGGTCCATTACAATTGCTGGGAGGCGGTGTACTTTGGCCATTCCCTGCAGGCACTTAAAGAGATCGCTGGTCGGGCGGCGGCCTTGGGAGCGGAACGTTTCGTCCTTGACGACGGTTGGTTCCATGGGCGAACCGACGACCGGCGCGCGCTTGGCGATTGGAAGGCCGATGTGCGCAAATATCCGCGCGGGCTGCAGCCGTTGATCGACCATGTTAACGGACTGGGGCTGGAGTTCGGCCTCTGGGTCGAGCCGGAGATGGTTTCGGTCGACAGCGATCTCTATCGCGCTCATCCGGATTGGGTGCTCGGGGGGTCGGTCGACCGGCAGCCGGCCGGCCGACAGCAGTTCGTGCTCGACCTGAGCCGCCCCGTGGTGGCCGAGCATGTGTTCGTCTGGCTCGATTCTCTGCTCACGGCGCATCGCATCGCCTATCTCAAGTGGGACCACAACCGGCCACTGGTCGGTGCAACGGCCGCCCAAACCGAGGCCGTCTACGGCCTATTGGCTCGACTGCGCGCGGTTCATCCGAGGGTGGAGATCGAGAGCTGCGCCAGTGGCGGCGGACGGCTCGATGCCGGCATTCTGGCGCATACGCATCGCGTTTGGCTGTCCGATAGCAACGATGCTTTGGTCCGGGTGTCCATGCAGCATTGGGCCGCGCTCATGCTGCCGCCGGAGGTCACGGGCGCCCATGTCGGTCCCAGCCCATGCCACACCTCGGGCCGCATCCTGCCCATGGTGTTCCGAGCCTGGGTGGCCGCCCAGCGGCACATGGGGTTCGAACTGGACCCGCGCACCATCGCTACGGACGATGCGGTGGTTTTGCGGAGGGTCACGGACTGGTGGAAGGCCAATCGCGATTGGATGCTGGCTGGTGATCTGTTCCCGCTGGATACGCCCGACCCCGCCGTGGTGGCCGAACTCCACCGCGCCACCGATGGCACTCGGTTCGTCGTCTTCGCTGCCGTGGTGGCAGAACCGGCGCGCAGCGCCCCCCGGAGTCTGCCTCTGGCTGGCCTCGACCCCGATGTCCCCTATCGCTTACGCCTGATCGAAGCGGACCTGGTTGACTGGCCGAACAGCAAAGCCCCCTGTGGCCTTGCGGCCAGTAGGGACGGCCTGGTCCTCACCGGCTCGGCTCTTATGTACGCCGGCCTCGCCCTACCACTCGCCCACCCCGCCACCATGCTGGTCATTGAAGGGGAGCGGGTCTCGTAACCCTTGTGCGCAAGCAGATGGGCGGTCGCACAGATCGACATGGACGGATCATCAGGCCGGAATTCTTGGCACGGGCCGGTTCCGGTGGTCTGCGCAGTGCCAAAACGGGTCGCCGTACGTCCGCATCCGATTGACTTTTTTTGCTTGCCTGGACCGGCGTTCCGCGCCGTCCCGTGCACTGATACCCATGGCCCGCCTTGACGACACGGTCGGTTTCGGCGCTGAACGAGGAGCGCCGGCATCCGTGCCGGCTGGACCGCCACCATCTTGGCAGCCGGCTGCTGGGCGTGGTCCGGGCCGGCTGGAAGCCGGCGGTCCAGCCGGCCAGGAGGCCGGCGCTCCGAAACAGGGCGGCCCGAGGACCGGTCATTGTTTCGGGCCCTTGGTATGATTCGCCGTGATCCGTCGCGGGGAACCGGGGTGGTTCGGTTGGCCGGGGATGCGGCAGCAAGGGACTATGAGGCGTGGGGCTTGCCGTACCAGGCTGGACTTGAGCATGGTGTTCGGCTTCGTCACCGGCGCCAAAGGGCCCATCAGCGGGTTTTCAAAGACCGGCCCAAGCAGCAGTTTCCCCCTTCACCCGCCGCGTGTTGACGGCGGCAGTCTTGTCGAAGCGATGGGCCGGCCGGGCACTGTGGCCCTGCCCCAGGGGTTCGAGAGGTGCTGGTGGTGGATGGCGCGCCGACCGCATCGATCTCGTGCTGACCAATGTGGGTGAGCCGGATGGGTTCGATGGATGCGACGTCGCCCGGTGCGCCCGGGCTCGCCTGCACCCTGTTCAAGTCCTGTTGATGACCG
Organism: Azospirillaceae bacterium; assembly: GCA_028281465.1. Lineage (GTDB taxonomy): Bacteria > Pseudomonadota > Alphaproteobacteria > Azospirillales > Azospirillaceae > JANQJV01. The sequence goes on from JANQJV010000216.1 coordinate 11,661, forward strand.
GCGACACCGCACGGCATCAACAGACCCGACCCGGTTACAATCCGGACCCGGCACGTCTGACCGGCCAACTGCTTGAAAAACCTTACGCAGTCGCGGATTTGGCGCCTGCGGCGGGGTGTGCTCGACAGCCCGCTCTGAACCCGTCGGCTAGTCCGGCAAATCCCTGAAACCCTTGTGGAATTGATCCTGTCCGCGCGGTGCCGATACCAGGCTTTCGTTGCATCGCCACGGCGCAGCCTATAGGCTGTGCGCCGTTGGAGATACGTCATTCGGCCAGGCCGGCGCGTGCCTGCTTTGGCGCAAGGGTCGGGTTCAGGATGCAGCCGCCGCAAATCGTCGGGACGTCGCGACGGGTCGACATTCCCGCGTTCCGAAAAGGTCTCGATGTGCCGATCACCGGCGCACCGGCGCAGCGGATCGAGGATGGTCCGCCTGTGTCCGCCTGCGCGTTGATCGGTTTCGATCACATTGGCCTCAAACCGCAGATGGAAATCGCCGAAGGCGACCGCGTCAAGCTGGGTCAACCCCTGTTCCGCGACAAGCGCTTTCAGGACGTCGTGTACACGGCCCCTGCGGCGGGGCTGGTACGCGCGATTAACCGTGGGCCGCGCCGCGTGCTCGAATCAGTGGTCATCCAATGCGATGACGCGGAAGACGCGATCCCGTTCCGCACCGGTTCGCCGGACGGCGTCGACCGCGCGGCCGTGACCGAGACGCTGCTTGCCGCCGGGCTGTGGACGGCCCTGCGCACGCGCCCGTACAGCAAGGTGCCGGATCCGGAGACTCCGCCACGGGCGTTGTTCGTCACCGCCATGGAATCGGCACCGTTGGCTGCGGACGCCGCCGTGGTCATCGCAGAAGCACCGGAGGATTTCGTTGCCGGTGTGCGCCTGTTGGCCAAGCTGACCGACGGACATACCTTTGTGTGCCAGTTCCGCGGCGCGGCGATTCCGGAAATCGATGCCGACGGGATCGTGCATGCGACCTTCGAAGGTCCGCACCCGGCCGGGCTGCCGGGTACGCATATCCACAGGCTCGACCCGGTCAACGAAACCCGAACGGCCTGGCACATCAACTATCAGGACGTCATGGCCGTTGGGGCGCTGTTTCGGACCGGCCGCCTGCCGACCGGCCGCGTCGTCGCCCTGGCCGGCCCCGCGGCCGACCGGCCGCGCCTGTTGCGCACGCGCCTGGGGGCTTGCACCGACGATCTGGTGACGGGCGAGACCACAGGCGGGCCGATACGCGTGATCGCCGGCGATGTGCTCACCGGTCGGGAGGCAAAGGGCCAGTTCGCGTACCTTGGCCGGTTCCATCGCCAGATCACGCTGATGGCGAATGCGTCTCCGCCGGAGATTCTCGGCTGGCTTTTGCCGAGCATGACCAAATTCGCCACCGCACGGGTGCACCTGCGCCACCTGTTCGGCAAGATCGCCGAACCGTTGCCGCTCAACACCAGCCTGAACGGCAGCCACCGGGCCATGATCCCGGTCGGCCTGTACGAGGACATGGTGCCGCTGGACATGTTGGCGACGCAACTCTTGCGCGCCATGCTGGTGATGGACACCGACATGGCCCAAGCGCTGGGTATTCTGGAGCTGGATGAGGAGGATCTGGCGCTCTGCACCTACATCTGCCATTCCAAGTATGAGTACGGCATGGCGCTGCGCAACTGTCTCAACAAGATCGAGGCGGAGGGTTAGGCGGCCATGGGCTTCAAGCGCTTTCTCGACTCCATCGAACCGCATTTCGCCAAAGGCGGCAAATTCGAACGGCTGTACCCGGCCTTCGAAATGGTCGAGACGTTCGTCTACACGCCGGAGAAGGTGACCACGGTCGCCCCGCACGCCCGCGCCTCCATCGACCTGAAGCGGGTGCTGTTCTACGTCGTGATCGCCACCATCCCCTGCATCCTTTGGTCCTGGTTCAACACCGGCTATCAGGCCAATCTGGCGGTGCAGGCCTTGGGCCTGGACCAGCCGGCCGGCTGGCGCGGGTCGCTTCTGGCGGCGCTCGGCATCGGCTTCGACCCGGCCAATCCGATCGCCTGCCTGCTGCACGGCATGCTCTATTTCTTCCCGATCTATGTGGTCACGGTGGCGGTCGGCGGGTTGTGCGAACTGGCCTTTGCCATCGTGCGCCGGCACGAGGTGAACGAGGGCTTCTTCGTCACCTCCATGCTGTATGTGCTGTGCCTGCCGGCAACCACACCCTTGTGGCTGGTGGCGCTCGGCATCGTGTTCGGCGTCGTCATCGGCAAGGAAGTGTTCGGCGGCACCGGAAAGAACTTTCTCAACCCGGCCCTGACCGGACGCGCCTTCCTGTATTTCGCCTACCCGGCCTCCATGTCGGGCGACGCCATCTGGGTGCCGGTGGATGGCTACTCCGCGGCGACGGCGCTTGCGGTCAGCGCCGCCGACGGTCACCAGACCCTGGGCGCCGCCATCGATCTAAGCTGGACCGAGGCGTTCTTCGGCCTGATGGATGGCTCCATCGGCGAGACCTCGGCCTTCTGCTGCCTTTTGGGGGCGGCCTTCCTGCTCTACACGCGCATCGCCAACTATCGCCTGGTCGCCGGCTGCCTGATTGGCATGATCGCCATGAGCAGCCTGCTCAACTTGGTCGGCTCCGACACCAACCCCATGTTCGCCATGCCCTGGTATTGGCACCTGGTGGTGGGCGGCTATGCCTTCGGTCTGGCGTTCATGGTCACCGAACCCGTGTCGGCCGCCATGACCAATTTGGGACGCTGGATCTATGCGGGCCTGATCGGCGTCATGTGCGTGCTGATCCGCGTCGTCAACCCGGCGTTTCCGGAAGGCATGATGCTGGCCATCCTGTTCGGCAACATCTTCGCCCCGCTGATCGACTATTTCGTCGTCAAGGCCCACATCGCCCGGAGGATGAAGCGCTATGCCGCCTGAGGACCCCTCGCGCGGACCGGAGGACAAGGCGCCGCGGTCGCGTTGGCCGTGGCCGCTGAGCTGGTTTCTCGCCCTGCCGACCGACTCCACGCTCCGCACCATGATCACCGCGGTGGGGCTGTGTTTCGTCTGCTCGATCTTCGTGTCGGCGGCGGCGGTCAGCCTGCGCCCGATCCAGGAGTCGAACCAGCGCCTGGACAAGCAGCGCAACATCCTGCAAGTGGCCGGGCTGATGCGCGAAGACGCCAGCATCGAGGAATTGTTCCAAAGCATCGAGGCCCGCGCCGTCGATCTGCGCACCGGCCGCTTCACCGACGCCGTCGACCCGGCAAGCTTCGACCAGACGATCGCGGCCCGCGATCCGGCGCTGTCCACAGCCCTGGCGGACGCCGCCGACTTGGCCGGCATCGGCCGTCGCGCCCATTACGCCACGGTGTATCTGGTGCGCGATGATGCCGGCGCGGTGCGCAAGGTCATCCTGCCGGTGCATGGCTACGGGCTGTGGTCCACGCTGTACGGCTTCCTGGCTTTGCAACCCGACGGCAACACCATTATCGGTCTGCAGTTCTACGATCACGCCGAGACACCCGGCCTGGGCGGCGAGGTCGACAATCCGAAATGGCGCGCGCAGTGGCAGGGCAAGAAGCTGTTCGACGCCGAGGGCGCCTTGCAAGTGGCGGTCGCCAAGGGCGACACGAGCGCCAACCCTTATGCCGTCGACGCTTTGTCGGGCGCCACGCTGACCAGCCGAGGAGTCCAAAACCTCCTGCGTTATTGGGTTTCCGCCGACGGTTTCGGCCCGTTCCTTTCCAACCTGTCCCAGGAGCTGACCACCCATGGCTAGCAACACGCGCTCCGTGTTGGTCGACCCCTTGGTCGACAACAATCCGATCATGCTGCAGACGCTGGGCATCTGCTCGGCGTTGGCCGTCACCAGCCGGATGGATACGGCCTTGACCATGTGCATCGCGCTGACCGCGGTCACGGCCTTCTCCAACCTGTTCATCAGCATGATCCGGCAAGGCGTGCCGCCGGCGATCCGCATCATCGTGCAGATGACCATCATCGCGTCGCTGGTCATCGTGGTTGACCAGATCCTCAAGGCCTATGCCTATGAGATATCGAAGACCCTATCGGTGTTCGTCGGTCTGATCATCACCAACTGCATCGTCATGGGGCGTGCCGAAGCCTACGCCATGTCCAATCCGCCTTGGCCGAGTTTCCTCGACGGCCTGGGTAACGGTCTCGGTTACAGCGGCGTGCTCATGGCCGTGGCGTTCCTGCGCGAGCTGTTCGGGTCCGGCAGCTTGTTCGGCATCACCATCCTGGAGAAGGTGACCGATGGCGGCTGGTATGTGCCAAACGGCCTGATGCTGCTGCCACCCTCAGCGTTCTTCATCATCGGTTTGATGATCTGGGCTTTGCGTACCTGGAAGCCGGCACAAACGGAACGTGAGGAATTCACCATTCAAAACGCCTATGCCGACGGCGCCAAGCCGACGGCCGCCTGATCCGCCGCCAGACCAGCCGCCGCTCGGCCGAGGAACGATCCCGCCATGGAAGCCAGCCTGTCGCTCTTTGTCCGCGCCATCTTCATCGAGAACCTGGCGCTATCGTTCTTCCTGGGCATGTGCACCTTTCTGGCCGTGTCCAAGAAGATCGAGACCGCGGTCGGCCTGGGGGCGGCGGTCACGATCGTCCAGGTCATCACGGTTCCGGCCAACAACCTGATCCTCAGCACCTTCCTCAAGCCCGGCGCACTGGCCTGGCTCGGTTTGGGCGGGGTCGACCTTACCTTCGTCGGGTTGATCTGTTACATCGGCGTCATCGCCGCCATGGTGCAGATTCTGGAGATGACGCTCGATCGCTTCTTCCCGCCCCTGTACCACGCGCTCGGCATCTTCCTGCCGCTGATCACGGTGAACTGCGCCATTCTGGGCGGCTCGCTGTTCATGGTGGAACGGGACTATACCTTCGGCGAGAGCGTGGTCTACGGCGTCGGCAGCGGTGTCGGCTGGGCCCTGGCCATCGCCGCCATGGCCGGCGTGCGGGAGAAGCTCAAGTATTCCGACGTGCCGCACGGGCTGCGCGGGCTGGGTATCGCCTTCGTCATCACGGGCCTGATGTCGCTCGGCTTCATGGCCTTCTCCGGCATTCAGTTGTGATGCCGCTGATGGTGGCCGGCTGATGGTGGCCGATGGTGTGTTACGCGCCATATGGTTGATGTTGTAACTTCTGGGTCAGGGCGGATGCGGGGCGGTCCGCGAACGGGGAACGGGAGACGGTCGCGATGATGGAGTTTACCCTCGGGGTCGGTGTGTTCACCGCCATGGTGTTCATGCTGGTCGTGGTGATCCTGATCGCAAAATCCCGACTGGTCGCCACAGGACTGGTCGACATCGAGATCAACGGTGAACGTACGGTCAAGGCGCCGGTCGGCTCGAAACTTCTGGGAGCTCTGGCCAATAACAAGCTGTTCGTCAGTTCGGCGTGCGGCGGCGGTGGCACCTGTGCGCAATGCCGCGTCAAGGTTTTCGAGGGCGGCGGTTCGATCCTGGCGACCGAGCGCACCCATATCACCAAACGGGAAGCGGCTGCCGGCGATCGGTTGTCGTGCCAGCTCACGGTCAAACAACCGCTGAAGATACAAGTACCGGATGAAGTCTTTGGCGTTAAAAAGTGGCGTTGCACGGTCAAATCCAACGACAATGTGGCAACTTTCATCAAGAATCTGGTGTTGGACCTGCCACCCGGTGAACAGGTCGACTTCCGCGCCGGCGGCTATATCCAGATCGAGATTCCACCCTACGACGTATCGTACAACAATTTCTCCGTTGCTGAGGAGTACCGCGGCGACTGGGACCGCTTCGACTTGTGGCAACTGCACGCCCACAGTGGCGAGACCATTGAGCGTGCCTATTCCATGGCCAACTATCCGGAAGAGACGGGCATCATCATGCTCAACGTTCGGATCGCCACACCGCCGCCCAAATCGGATTGGTCACGGGTGCCGCCCGGCCGGGCGTCCAGCTACATCTTCAACCTGAAGCCCGGCGATCCGGTGACCATCTCTGGCCCCTTCGGTGAGTTCTTCGCCCGCCAGACCGACAAGGAGATGATCTTCGTCGGTGGCGGTGCCGGCATGGCGCCCATGCGTGCGCATATCTTCGATCAACTGCGCCGCATCAAGACGAAACGCAAGATCACGTTTTGGTATGGTGCACGCAGCCGGCGCGAGATGTTCTTCGTCGAAGACTTCGACCAACTGCAGGCCGAGAACGACAATTTCCAGTGGCACGTCGCCTTGTCCGACCCGCAGTCGGACGACAACTGGGACGGCTACACCGGCTTCATCCACAAGGTGCTGATGGACAACTATCTGAGCAGACACCCGGCGCCGGAGGACTGCGAGTATTACCTGTGTGGCCCGCCCATGATGAACACCGCTGTGATCACCATGCTGCTCGATCTGGGCGTCGCACGCGAAGACATTATGCTCGACGATTTCGGCGGCTGAACCATGGATGTGACCGCCATCGCGCTCGCCTTCGTCGTCTTCCTCACCGCCGTGGCCGGCATGGCGGTGGGGGTGATCGTCTCCAACCGCCGCATCAAGGGCAGTTGCGGCGGCCTCAACCTGGTGCCCGGCCTGGACGCGTGCCCGGTATGCGGGAAGGACGCTGATGCCGCACGGCAAGCAGGGGAGTGCGAGAAAGGCTGAGATCGGGAGCCTGCCTCGGTCGGAACGGGCGGGCCCTTGACCGACTGATCATCGATCACCAGCGAGGATTCCGTACACGCCCCATGGCGCTTGCGAAATCGGGCTGCGAGTTCGCCGGCATCATTGCCAAATCCTGCGCAGAATAAGAGCATTGGGTTCGCGGCACGGATGACCGTGGCGTTTATGGACAGGCCACTGTGGATGGGCCCCGGATCATGGCTGAGGCGAGCATGGATACGGCGCGCAAGCGTGGGCGCTTGGGCTACCGGATCAGCGGATTTTCCGAGGGCGTGGTAGGGCCGCGGTGCATCCTTTTTCTTACTGCTGGGCATCCCGATCAAGCGGGTGGGGCTGCATCCGCCGACCCACACGATCGATGACAGTCCGAAGGACATCGAGGTGCTCTGCGCTGGACCGCCCCTTTGATCGCCATCGGAGTCAAGAGTCGTCTGAAAAGTGCTGATGTGGTCGATCACGGACAGCGCATGCGGCAAATCATACCGATGGCCCGCATTGACGACAGGGTCGGTTTCGGCGCTGAACGAGGAGCGCCGGCATCCGTGCCGGCTGGACCGCCGCCATCTTGGCGGCCGGCTGCTGGCGTGGTCCGGGCCGGCTGGAAGCCGGCGGTCCAGCCAGCAAG
>JANQJV010000288.1 GCA_028281465.1 Azospirillaceae bacterium
CGCCATCGTGGCGGCGGGCTGCTGGGCTGGTCCGGGCCGGCTGGAAGCCGGCGGTCCAGCCGGCAAGGATGCCGGCGCTCCGAAACAGGGCGGCCCGAGGACCGGTCATTGTTTCGGGCCGTGGTATAAGCCAATCGCCAACCATGATCGATCCGTACGGGATGAGTTCGTCGACGACTTCGGCCAGACCGAAACGGTCGAGCCGACGTGCATCCCCCAATGGTGGCGTGTGGCAGATCCTCGGCGGTGTCGGACGCGATTACGGCGATCGGTCTCGCGTCCATAAGCGGTCCCTGAACCGACGGTCCAAAGCGCCGGCTCCATCCGGGATACAGGGGCCGTGGCCGGGTCGCTGGCACGGCGACGCGGGCGGGCCCAATAACCCACCCACGCCGCCGGCTTTTGGCGCAGTTCGCCTAGACCGGGTTCATCGTCACCGGATTGTGGGGAAACCGCACGCACGCTCCGCTTCGTTGCAGTTTCGAACCTCGGCATCACGGTGCCATATCCGCCGACAATGCTCTGGGCCTAACCTATTTGTAATAACCAACACCACAGGTTTGGTCACCGACTTGCGTCACATACGAAGCTTTCGCTGCCGGCTCAGTTTCACCGGGACGTGGCCACATGTACTCCACAACCGCAACGGATCCCATATTGGCAGCGGCATAAATGTTCTCACCCAAAGGTGTCCCGGCCTTGTCCACCAAACCTCGCATGTTCCGGCCGATCAGATCAGCATTTGCGCCGTGGGCGGTAAACACGCCCTCGGCGTCTCCACAGAAGACATATAGATCCTTTTCCCGAAATCCATCGGCGCCCGCATTGAACGACGCCAACGCCGCCGCCGGATCCGTGGCCAGCGCCGCCGCGGCCCGCTCGATCATTGCCCGAGCCTCTTCGGCGGTGCCTGTATCGGCAGCCAGAGCACCGACACTTGCCAATCCAATCATGCAGGCGACGGCAGAGACAGTTAAACGCATTTCAAGCTCCTCCCAAAAATGGCCGTCCGGCCAATTGTCGATTTTCTGAGATACGCCCATGCCACCGATGGCCACCCGGTTATTCACATCCCGCCTCAAACCGAGGAACACCGCCAGCACAGGATAGAGTACCGACATGGCGGCATCGGGACAATCCGTGTGACGCGCGTGCGCCTGCGGCGAATGCAACCAGACGTTTCATCATGTCCAGACTCGTGCCGAGGTGACCCGCCAGCACCGATCGGGACAATCGGCATGGCCAGTCCGGAGCCCATGCCGGTTGGTCACATGATCGCGGAACCGTCATGGATCCGGATGAGGCGTTTCGCTTTTCTTGCCAAAGCAGCTCTGCTACGTTGCCATAAAGCTCTGCCGTGAATCGGCATCGCAACAACGCAAACGGATCGGTGCGGCCGGCACCCCACGCGCCACGCCGTGACACGATGGGAGGACGGTTCGACATGATGCCCAAGGCTTTGGTGTTCGGTGCAGCCGGGGTTGTGGCCATGCTATCCGGTGTTGCGCCGACATCGGCGGTCACGGTGACCATCAGTTGTGGCGCGGTCGGGCAGGAACTGGAGCTGTGCCGCCAAGGCACGGCCGCCTGGGCCGAGGCGACCGGACATGGCGTGGAAATCGTGTCGACGCCCAATTCGGCCACCGAACGCCTGGCACTGTACCAACAGATGCTCGCCTCCGGCGCCGCCGACATCGATGTGTTCCAGATCGACGTGATTTGGCCCGGCATTCTGGCCATGCACATGATCGACTTGTCCACATACATACCGGCAGAAGAAGTCGAGCAACATTTCCCTGCCATCGTGACCAACAATACGGTGGACGGCGCACTGGTCGCCATGCCGTGGTTCACTGATGCCGGCGTACTTTACTATCGCACCGATCTTCTCGAGAAATACGGTCGTGGCATCCCGACCACCTGGTCGGCCTTGGCCGAGGCAGCCGAGATCATCGTGGAAGGCGAGCGCCTCGCCGGCAACGACACGTTCCAAGGCTTCGTGTTCCAAGGTAGCGCCTATGAAGGGCTCACCTGCAACGCTCTTGAGTGGATCGATTCCTATGGCGGCCAGATCGTGGCCGACAATGGTCGCGTACGCGTAAACAACCCAGCGGCGGTGGCAGCCCTGACCGAAGCGGCCGGTTGGATCGGCACGATCTCACCGGAAGGCGTGCTCAGCTACACCGAGGAAGAGGCGCGTGGCGTCTTCCAAGCCGGCAACGCTGCCTTCATGCGCAATTGGCCCTATGCCTGGGCGCTGGCTCAGTCCGACGACAGCCCGGTCCGTGGCAAGGTGGGCGTCGTCGCCCTGCCCATGGGCGAGGGACCGGACGCCGGCCATACTGGCGTGCTCGGCGGCTGGAACCTGGCCGTGTCCAAGTATTCGACGCATCCGGAGGAGGCGGCTGACCTGGTCCGGTTCCTCGCCAGTTATGATGAACAGAAGCGTCGTGCCGTGGTCGGTGCGTACAATCCGACCATCGCCGGATTGTACCAGGACGAGGACGTGCTAACGGCAAACCCGTTCTTCGGCAGCCTGTACGATACCTTCGCCAATGCGGTCGCCCGCCCCTCGCGCGTCACCGGTGACCGGTACAACCGGGTCAGCAGCGAGTTTTTTAATGCCGTTCACCGCATTCTGTCGGGCGCGAGCACGGCCGAAGCGGCGCTCTCCGAACTGCAGACCTCGTTGAACCGGCTCAGCCGCGGCGGCCGCTGGTAAACGCGGGCTCCTCCCTCCTTCGATCCAATCCCCAGGGCAACCGATGGCAGATTGGATGCACCAGTCTGGGCGCAGGCCGACCAGTGGTGATTTCGGGATCGGCAATGCCCGACATTCGGCGACGGATGCGGAGCGGTTTCACGGTCCGTGGCTTCCGAGGAACCGCTCCAACCCTTCGTTCTGCATCATCACTCCGATTGGCCGACCGTTGGTAGGAAGGACCGGGCGCATTCGACGCCGCCTGCCGTTCGGCCATGGAACCTGGTTTCCACATTCATCGAAATTGCTCCGATGGGCGGAGGCTCGACGATGCGCACCGCTGCGACCCTGCGTTGGTTCGACCAGGGTTTCACGGCGGCAAGCGGCAGGGCTCCCTTCCTTGTTGGAGCGATCCGGGCCAATGCCTTGTCCGACGGTGCTCCAGTCACGACCGCCCAACCCGCTCCAGCATGGCGAGCCAGTTTTCGTGGCATATTTTGGCGATCAGCGCCTCGCCGTAACTGGCTTGGCGCATGGCGGTGACCAAGCGCGCCAGGCCGGTGGCATCGGTGATGTCCGCCGGCACGGTACAGCCGTCGAAGTCGGAGCCAAGCGCGACGCCGTCTTCGCCGAGGATGCCGATGAGGTGGTCCAAGTGGCGGATCAACTGGGAGAGCGGTGTGTCGGTCCTGCGGGCGCAATCGTCGCGCAGGAACGTGACGCTGAAGTTAAGGCCGACCAGGCCACCACTTTCGGCCACTGCCGCCAACTGCCTGTCGGTGAGATTGCGCGTACTGGGCGACAGCCGATGGGCGTTGGAATGGGTGGCGACCAGCGGGTTGGTGGCAATTTTGGCCACATCCCAGAAGCCAGCTTCCGTGATATGCGACAGATCCACCAGAATGCCGAGCCGCTCGCACGCCCGCACCAGGTCACAACCGGCGTCGGTCAGCCCTTGCCCAGCGTCGAGCTGCGGCTGGCGCAGCATTGGTACGCCGAAGCCAAATGCGTTCGGGCGTGACCAGACCGGCCCGAGCGAGCGCAGGCCGGCAGCATACAAAACCTCGAGAGCGTGGAAATCCCGGTCAATGCATTCCGCACCTTCGATATGCGGCACCATGGCCATGCGGCCGGCGAGCAAGGCGGCCCGCGCCTGAGCAGCATCCGTACACAGCACCAGGTCTTCGGGATGGTCTCGACCCAGTCGGTGCAAGCGCGCAAACAGCGCCAACGTGAAGGCGAGCGCCCGGTCTTGTGCAATTGGAGCGAACTTGGTCGGGTCGGCGGGGTCGAAGGTCTGATCGTCCCACTCCATCCGCGACGGGGTGAACAGGGCGAACAGCCCTCCGGCAAAGCCACCCGCACGGGCCTTCGGCAGATCGATGTGCAAACCGTCCGAACCGGCAGCGAAATCGCAAGGTTCGCCAGCACGCGCCGCCAGTTCCAGTCGCAGGATCGTGTCGTTGTGGCCATCGAACACTGGCACAATCTTGGTCACTCGAGTCCTCCCGGAGGTGGTCACCCTGGCGGAGCACTGCAGACGGGTGCCTGGGGACAGGGTAGGGCGTGACAGCTCACAGGGCCTTCGCCTGCAGGGTTTTAGCCCGCAGGGTCTTGATCATGCGACTGGTCCTCGTACCGTGCTCGAGGATGCCGCGCCGGTCAAGCGGCCATGGGACATTGGTCCGCCATACCGGCTTGGAGAAGGCACCACAGGGTACAAACCGGCTCGCCGTCGCGTGGACCTCTGTAAAGTACTATCTGATACTATGAGATGCCGTACTGATTTTTCCTGCAAGTAAGAAAGATGATGTAGATGTATCCGCGCATCCGGTCCAACTTGCCACCGGGCTGAAACCTGCGGCCACGGAACCGGTGAGAGGCGGCCGGACGGTCTGCTTGCAGCGGCGCGATGGGCCCCGTTCAGTCAGGGCCAGCAGGAGGGCCCAGTTGAGCGGTTGACACGACGCTTTCCCGGTCCAAACAACAGACCTCTCCCTGTATCGATATCGCGGCGAAGCCAAATCGGTCCTGCTATGCCGAATACGATTCCATCCCTCAGGGAGAGCCCCTGCGGGCAAGGCGGGTTCATCGCCGATCGGCAGTGGCTGCCTGTCCAAACAGGGGGTGCCCCCATACGGGCGCTCGGCACCAGCCCGACAATCCCAAACGCAGCACACATGGCGGGTCTTCGCCGGTCACCGTCGCATCTTCGATAGCGGGGCCGCATCCGGGGTCCGACCATGTCCCATCATTGCAGGGGGTGCGGCGATACAACGGCCGGCGCCAAGGGCCAGGGGGAGGGACAACCGAATGCAATCGCATGCGCGCGCGGTGATCATCGGTGGCGGCGTGGTCGGGATCAGCACGCTGTATCACCTGACGAAACTGGGCTGGGCTGACACCGTGCTGCTCGAGCGTACGGAACTGACCGCCGGGTCGACCTGGCACGCCGCTGGCCTGCTGCCGCTGTTCAACATGAGCTATTGCGTTGGCCAATTGCACAAGTATTCGGTCGATCTTTACAAGAACTTGGGAAATGAAACCGGACAAGACGTGAGTTTTCACGTCACCGGCAACCTGCGCCTGGCCACGAACAAAGAGCGTATGGACGAGTACCACAAGTATTGCGGCACTGCGAACACGATCGGCGTGCCGTTCCACATCATCGGTGTCGACGAAATCAAAAAACTCTGGCCCTTATGCAACACGGAAGGCCTGATTGGCGCCCTGTACCACCCGGATGACGGTCACATCGCCCCCGCCGATGTCACTCAGGCCATGGCCACGGCGGCGCGGTCACGCGGCGGCACCATCCTGCGGCAGTGCCCAGCCACCGCCATCCGGCGTTCGCAGGGCCAAGAATGGGTGGTAACCACACCGCAAGGGGAAATCACTTGCGAGCACCTTGTGTTCGCCACCGGCAACTACGCGCGCCAAACCGGCGCTATGGTCGGACTGGATATCCCGAGCATCCCGGTCGAGCACCAATACATCGTCACCGAGCCGCACCCCGCGTTGATCGAACGCCACCGGGCCGGGCTACCGGAAATGGCGGTGCTGCGTGAGAGCGATGCCTCCTACTACATGCGCGAGGAGCGTCAGGGGTTGATCCTCGGACCGTACGAGAAAGGCGCACCGGCCGTGTTCGTCGATGGCGTGCCTGAGACCTTCGGCCAGGACCTGTTGCCCGGCGACCTGGAACGGTTGGCGCCGCATGTTGAAGCGGCGATCAACCGTGTGCCGGCGTTCGGCGAGGTCGGCATCAAAGACGTCATCAACGGTCCGATCGCGTACACGCCAGACGGCTCGCCGCTCGTCGGCCCGGCCTGGGACCGCCGAAATCTCTGGCTGAACGAGGGCCATAGCTTCGGCATCACCGCCGCTGGCGGCGCCGGCTGGCAGCTCGCCGCTTGGATCGTCAACGGCGAGCCGGACATCGATATGATGCCGGTCGACCCACGCCGCTACGGCGCCTACGCCAACAAGCGCTATACCAAGATCAAGAATGAAGAAGCCTACGAGCACGTCTTCATCGTCCACTACCCGGATGAGGAACGGCCCCTGGGACGCCCGGCCAAAACCAGCCCGATCCACGTCAAGCTGGCCGCGCACGGTGCGGTCTGGGGCCAGCGCTACGGTTGGGAGCGACCGAACTGGTTCGCACCAGAAGGCATGGAGCGCAAAGATGTGTGGAGCTTTCGGCGCACCAACTACTTCGAACCTGTTGGTACTGAATGCCTAACGGTGCGCGAGCGCGTCGGCTTGATCGACATCACGAGCTTCACCAAGCACGAGGTCTCGGGGCCGGGCGCCGCCGCCTTTCTGGACCAACTTGTGGCGCGTAAACTGCCGCGGAAGATTGGGCGCATCCATCTTGCGCACGCGCTCACCCCGCGCGGCGGTGTGCGTAGCGAGTTCACCATCATGCGTGACGGCCCCGAGCAGTTCTACCTGGTCAGTTCCGGTGCCGCCGAACGCTTCGACAACGACTATCTGGTCAAACAAGCGCCCACCGACGGCAGTGTTCGGATAGACAACGTCACCGGCCGGCATGGGGTCTTGGTGCTGGTCGGGCCGCGGGCACGCGACGTTTTGGTCAAGCTGACCGACGCTGATCTCACCAACACCGCCTTCCCGTGGCTGACCGGCCAGCACATCCTGGTCGGCCTGGCCCCAGTGCGCGCCATGCGGGTCAACTTCGTCGGCGAACTGGGCTGGGAATTGCACCACCCGATCGAATATCAACACCACCTGTTCGACGCGCTCATGGAAGCGGGCCGGGAGTTTGGCATGGGCCTATGTGGTATGCGCGCCATGGATTCCTTGCGCATCGAAAAAAGTTACCGCATGTGGGCGCAGGACCTGACTCGGGAGTATACCATCTTGGAAGCGGGGCTGGACCGCTTCGTCAGTCTGGCCAAAGGCGATTTCATCGGCCGCGATGCCTTGATCAAACAGACAGAGCAGGGTGTGCCGCAGGCCTTCGTCACGCTGGAGGTTGACGACGTCACCGACGCCGACCCCATGGGCAACGAACCCTTGTACCGCAACGGCCGCATGATCGGCCGCGCCACGGCCGGCGCCTACGGCCGCAAAGTGCAGAAGAGCCTGGCGCTCGGCTATGTCGCGAAGGGCAACGAAGCCGTCGGCACTGGCCTCGAAATCGAGATCCTGGGCAAGCGCTATCCCGCCACCGTCATTCCGGAAAGCCCGCACGACCCGGACAACCTTCGCCTCCGAGCTTAAGATGGCCTAGGCCCCGCTCGACCGGTCGGTGGCCGGTCGTCTCGCAACGCCGGCCTCAAGCCGGCGCGACGACGAAACCAGGCCGGCTCGGTGACCACAATGAGCGGCGCAATCGCCCCGACAACCGACGGTGCAGCGGAACCCCATAACCGAGACAAAACCCACACCATAGTTTTAGTCAACGGGATCTAGCGCAAATCCCGAGCAGATTGATTCGGCCTGTGACCATGATTATCTGAAAAAAACAAGGAGCGAGAGCG
>JANQJV010000387.1 GCA_028281465.1 Azospirillaceae bacterium
GCCGGCCGCCAAGATGGCGGCGGTCCAGCCGGCAGGGATGCCGGCGCTCCTCGTTCAGCGCCGAAACCGACCGTGTCATCAATGCGGGCCATGGGTATAAGTCGTGGCAATGGGCCTCGCTGCGGCGTCTCCCTTTGCACCGGCTTTGCCGGCCCATTGCCGCGACATCCGGCGGTTCAGTGTTTGCCGCGTTGCTGCGTTTGTCGTTGGGGTCGACGAACGCCTCGACCAGCCCTCGGCGCTGCAGCGGTTTCCGGTTTGCCATCAGCGTCGTGCGGTCCATGGCCAGGAACGGTGCCAGATCGCCGATGCGCGGCGGCGCAGGCCGATTCAGCGCCATCAGGAGCGAAAACTGTCCATTGGTCAGGCCGCAAGAGCGGAGTGCTTCGTCGAAGCGTCGCGCTATGGCGCGTGCCGCCCGCTGCACATGCACGCACAGACAGCGGTCGCGGACTTCAAGGGTGACGCTGAGCGGGAGATCATCGCGCATGGCATGGTAAATACGTTGACATCAACTTAAAACTGGTACAGTCTCCAGATTGGATTAAGGTGCACTGCCGCTGTCAGAAAATTAGTGGAGTGTTTCCGATGCAACCGGTGGTGCTCCACGAGGTGCTCGGCGATGACCGGGTCTCCACCGGACCGGCCGTGCCCGGAAGGGCCCGCACCGGCCTTTGGGACGACGGCCAGGCGGAGGACACGGCCCGGTTCCATGGGTCGCCGGGGTCGCGGATCGAGACGGTGCTGGTCGTCGACTTCGCGTTGGCCGGCACGCCGTATCAGGCCCTAAACGGGGGGCTCGCACTACGAATTCGCCAAGGCCGTGTCGATCGTCGTGCCGACGCCGGACCAGGCGGAGACGGACCGCCTGTGGGACGCTTTGATCGCCGAAAGTTGGCAAGCGGGGCAGTGCGGCTGGCTCAAGGACCGATTTGGCCTGTTCTGACAGAGTGTGCCGGAGACGCTGCCGCGCCTCCTGGGCGATCCGGACCGCGCCGCCGCCGATCGGGCCCTGCAGGCCTTGTTGACCATGGGCAAGATCAATGTCGCGGGTCTTCAAGCCGCAATCACCGGGAATAGCGAGGAGGCAAAACCATGAGCTATGTGGATGGGTTCATCGCCGCCGTACCCAACACCAACCGCGAGGCCTACCGCAAACACGCGGAAACGGCGGGTGCCTTGTTCAAGGAATACGGCGCGCTCAAGATGGTCGAGTGCTGGGGTGACGACGTGCCGGAGGGCGAGGTGACGTCGTTTTCCATGGCGGTCAAACGCGGGGCGGACGAAACCGTGGTGTTCAGCTGGATCCATTGGCCCGACCGCGAAACCCGCAATGCCGGCTGGGAAAAGATCATGGCCGACCCGCGCATGGCCGGCGAGATGGGCAGCATGCCGTTCGACGGCAAACGCCTGATCTACGGCGGCTTCGAGATACTCCTCGAGGTGTAGGGGGCCGTTGTTGGCGCAGAGCACCGACCTACGGGACCTCCGGACCGCTGGTATCACAGCCGCCACAGCTTGATGTCGGCGGATCGGGTCGGGCGGTCGAGACGGGCGCGTAGGTCGGCGACACGCCCTGGCGGTTGTTCAGGCAAGCCTCCACCAGGGGCCAGCCACCCTCCCATAGGGGCGGTGTGCCGCCGCCAGGATGACCGCGTCGGATGGCCGCAAGGCGTCCTGCGGCGTCAGTGGCCGGCCGAAATCGACCTCAACGGCGGCCGGGTCGGCGAGTTGGACGGCGATGCCGAAGGCCTGCGGGTCGGTGACAGGTTCTCCTTGAAGGTGGCACCCGGGAGGTAGCCCCTTGGGCGCATGTGTGAGGGTCCGCGACGGCGCATTGGTCACACGACACCGCTCATGGTATTGATATCCGGCGTTCCGGGGTCATGTGCAATGACCGAGGGAACACAAGTGGAACGAGGTGTGCCATGGCGGTCAGTCCTCTCGTAGCGGCCGGTCGCATGTGTGAACTGAGCGGGTGGTCGATCACCAATCTGCAATTGCAGAAGATGCTGTATATTGCACAGATGCTCTCCCTTGGCCGTTCGGATGGGGATCGGCCGCTGATCGACGGCACCTTCGAGGCGTGGGACTATGGCCCGGTCCTGCCGCCGGTTTACCGGCACGTACGCTCGTTTGGAGCACGGCCGATCAGAAACGTGTTTCGCCGATTTCGGGAGCCGATCCAGAAACAGGACGATGATGTGCTTCGGGAAACGGCACTGGCGCTCGGCAACAAGAGCGCCAGCGACCTTGTTTCGTTGACGCATCGGGAAGACGGAGCCTGGGCCAAACACTACGAACCCGGTCGGCGCGGCATCGAAATCCCCGAACAGGACATTGTGCATGAGTACCGGAGGCGCATCACGGTCCCAGCCTCCCGCCTCCGGTATCGGCGCCGACACGCCGAAGCTGACCACGCCGCCCAAGCGCCGGTCGGCTAAGGACAGGCAGATATCCGAGCTTGAAGCCGCGTTGTCCGACCTGCGGGACAGGAGACGAGAGGAACGGTTTTTTCTCGGCCTCATCATCGTGGGCCTTCTCAACCTTCTGCTCTTGCGCGAACTGACTCTGTTGCTGGTGGGCTCAACCCTGGTGATCGAATTCGTTGTCGCCGTTGGGCTGGCAAGAACCTATGGCGTCGAAGCGGTTGACGAAGCGATGGATCGCGCGGTGTCGGCTTGGCGCAACCTTCGGCGCAAGCCGTCTGGACAGATGCCGGAAGAACGACCGGATCCGTGACAGTTCGTAGGTCGTGGCAATGGGCCTTGCTGCGGCGTTTCCCTTTGCGCCGCTCTTGCCGGCCCATTGCCACGACATTCGGCGTTTCCTCCCTGCTGCGG
>JANQJV010000389.1 GCA_028281465.1 Azospirillaceae bacterium
CCGCAGCAGGGAGGAAACGCCGAATGTCGTGGCAATGGGCCGGCAAGAGCGGCGCAAAGGGAAACGCCGCAGCAAGGCCCATTGCCACGACCTACGAACGCTCCGACAAGCAGATTCGCCGATCGGAACAGGAACGGTGGCGGTTCGGCGGACATCCCGGTCCGGTTACGCACGGTCCAGTTCTTCGTGTTCGAAGGCCGGGGCCATGAGGCGAAGCTCCCGGTCGGGCGCGCCGCGGGCCCGAGCGAAGTCGCGCCATCGGCGGGTGACGGCCGCACAGGCGGTGATGATCTCCGCCGCCTCGCGGGCTGTCAGCAAGAAGTCTTCGGCGACCTCGCGGAGCAGACCGAGCGACGCAGTGCCGTCCGTGAAACTGATATTGGTGGAGAGCACGCGCACTGTCTCCGGTGCCGGGTTGATGTCGTAGGCGGGGGACAAGACCCAGCCGCGACCGCAGCGTAGGAAACCATGGTTGCGCAAATGGTCGTCCGTGTTCGACACCAGGATCGTGAACGCCAGGCGGCGGAACAGTTCCCGGAAATCGTGGTTGGGCGCCCCGCCGTCGCGCGCAATCGCGTCGACCAGTTCAAGGTAGGAGCCCCGGTCGCCATCCCGGTGATCAGTCAGACCCATGGCCGAGATGAAGGGCAGACGGCCGGTTTCTGTCCGGGGCTGGCCCCTTGTTGTGTGTTCGGAACGGCCGGGCCAACCCCGAGCCGTGCGGTCAAACCGGTGCGACAGGAAGATCGGCCCAGCAGCGCCGTCAATCAGCGTATGCGTGGCCACCGTCATTCCCGCCGCTGCAGCCATATCCAATGCAATCGCCTCCCAGCGCTCGACCGAGTATGCGTCGGTTTCCTTGGGGAATTTGGCGATCGACAGCCGGCCATGCTGGTCAATCACGGAAGCCTTGGGCCGTGCCCCACCCAACGACGACCCGGGCGCGAAGATCACCTGCAAATCCGCGTCATCCTCAGTCCCTTGTAGAACGCGGCGGGCGGCGTCCAGCAACGACCCGAGCGCCACCGTTGTGGGGACTCCCCCCGTGAGCGGCGCCTGAAAGACACCCTCTGAGCGAAAGCGCAGAGCCCCCAAGCGCGTCTCGTCCGACACGCCGAGCAGATAATCGGTTTCCTGAAGCGGCCGGGCGCGGCGGATGTCGCGTTCTGCCGCGCGGCGTTCGCGCCGGCGCATCAGCATCCGGCCCCACGTATCGGGGGCACTGTCGCCAAGAGCCCCGAACATCTCCCGGCCCGCCGCCGGTGCAAATGGACCCGGGGTCAGGGGCAGGCTCGGCGCGAGCGCAAACGCCTCCGGATCGCTCAGCCAGCCCGGGTCGTAGGTGAAGGTCACACGCTCCCGGCCCCGCCCCGCATGCCGGCGCAAACGCCCGACTGACTTCAACCCTCGCCAGTCCAAAAAGACCTCGACCAGTTCAGCCATCGCGCCGGCGGGCCCGGGCGGGCAACGCCTCCTCCGCAAGCCGCGCCCCAACAGGGTCCTGTAGAGTGCCCCACCCCTCCAGCAGGCCGAGCGCCTGCAGCACGGCGGCGACACTGCCGATGCGCACCCCCGGATCGCCGGCTTCGATGCGGGCCACCGTCTGGCGCGTTGTGCCAGCCCGCTCGGCCACCAGGTCCATGGGTAGACGCCGCCTCAAGCGAGCCTCCCGCAGGCGTTCCCCCAGCTCTCGAAGCTCGCGCCGCGCTGCCGGACCGAGGCGCACGGGTACCGCCATTATGT
This sequence comes from Azospirillaceae bacterium, assembly GCA_028281465.1. Classification (GTDB taxonomy): domain Bacteria; phylum Pseudomonadota; class Alphaproteobacteria; order Azospirillales; family Azospirillaceae; genus JANQJV01. Next base: position 1,744 of record JANQJV010000389.1, read on the forward strand.
CTCTCCAATATAACGCTAAATACGGTTAGCGTTAACTCAAGATAACATAAGGGCGAGTGATCGGCAAGCCGGGTGGTGTCTCAGTTTGAAATCTCGGCCCCGCGTTTCTTGTAGGGACCTCTCGGGCCCGGAGTCGGTGCCCGGTCATCAATCAGCCCAACAACCCACGCCATGTCATGCAGCGTGTCAGAGACCCCGGCAGCCATTGCCGGCGATATCCCCTTCAGGCTCTTATGCTGACGGCAGAAGTTGTAGTGGACGAAGTAGATCGACAGCATGTGAAGGTGGTTCTCAAGTTTTTTAGAGAAGGCGTTCGTCAGCCTGGTAAACCGCCGCATACCCATACGCTTGGTCAGATTGTGCCGCTCGACATGCAACGTGCTGACGTGGGCCGGATCGGGGTTGCCTTCGACATTCCGCTTCTTGACACCCGTGCAGACCGGCGGGCTGTATTTCCGTTGCGGTCCCCGGTTCGGTTCTTCGCCGTAAAGCTTGACCATCATGGCGTAATCGATATCGCCGCCAAAGGCACCTTCAACCGCCTCCAGATAGGCCTTTTGGCCATCGGTAGTTAGCTGCACCCGGTTGACCAGGCGGGACCGCAGATCGTCCATGAACTCGATGGCGGTCTGGGCTGAGCGATCGCCGACCTCCCAGGCCAGGATCATCTTGGAATCGCTGTCGAGAGCGGTCCAGGTCCAGACATCGCCTGCACCTTCCGGAGCGGCTTTGGCGGTCGGAACGTTTTGCTCCTTGGTGTAGCAGAAGCTCCATATCTCGTCGCACTTGACGCGGCGGGCTTCGACGTCGCGAACCGCGTCGTCATGGTAAGCTGCACAGGCCTCCCCCGCATCCACGAGCAGCTTCGTCACCGTGTTGATGCTGACACCCGTGGTCCGGCTGATTGACCGCATGGACGCCCCAGCGACCAATAAGCCAAGGATATTGATACGCTTTTCAATGGGAAGCCTGTTCATGCCCTATATTTATGAACTTTTATGCTTAGCGCCAATAGAAATGTTCACTTTTACCATAGGGGGTAATTCGGGTTGATCTAGCCGCTGCTGTCGGTTATGAATCTCCTAAGAACACGAGGCAATGAGTTCGGAGATGACTGGAGCACAACATCCTGGCGCGCGCCTCAAGGAGGAATTGGCTAAGGTTGGCTGGTCGCAAGCCGACCTGATTTATGTTCTTGGCTGCTCTCCCAAGACCGTGAACATGATAGTAAGGGGAAAACACGGTATCAGCCCCTCCATGTCGAAGGCATTGGGGGAGGTGTTTGGTTTGCCATCCGATCACTTTGCCGACCTTCAGACATCATTTGACCTTGCAGGCGCGGCACCTCCCGATCCGGCAATAGGTCTGCGCGCGCGCATTCGAAAGTCGTATCCTGTGCGAACGATGATCAAGCGCGGTTGGTTGCCGGAAGAGCCGGATCAGATTGAGCGACACATTGCGGCCTTCTTCGGAGTGGATGACTTGAACAGCGTGCCCTACATCTCACACGCGGCGAAGAAGACATCATACGGAGACCAGGTTTCACCGGCACAACTGGCATGGCTGCTTCGGGTTCGACAGATCGCGAAGTCCACATTTGTTCAGCCATTTTCAATAAAGAAACTGCAAACAACGATTATTGACATGAAGGAATGGCTCATAGAGCCTGAAGAAGCTCGTCATGTGCCACGCAGACTGCAGGACTGCGGTGTGCGATTCATTATAGTTGAGCCTCTGCCTGGATCAGAAATAGACGGAGTTTGCTTTTGGTTATCGCCTTCAGAGCCGGTCATCGGTATGTCTTTGAAGCACGACCGCATCGACAACTTCTGGTTCGTCTTGCGTCATGAGATTGAGCATGTCGTGCGAGGCGACGGGAAATGCTCCGAAATTGGGATGGTGGACGCCCAGTTGGACAGTGAGGATGGCGTTCAGGGCGACCGCTTGTCTGAGCCGGAGCGAATTGCTAATGCGGCGGCTGCCGACTTTTGTGTGTCTGATGCCAAGATACAATCGTTCATCCGACGCAAAAACCCTCTGTTCTACGAGAAGGATGTAATAGCATTTTCTAAGCTCAACGGTGTCCACCCAGGAATTACCGCCGGGCAGCTTCGACACAGAACAGGCTTGTGGGCAAAGCTGGCCTATCTCAGAAAGTATCAGGTACCAATCCGCTCATTTGTATTGCCGGGTGCTATTGTGGACGGATATGGTCAAACTGTTCCGATAGAGTAGGTGGTTTCGATGATCTCACAAAACTCAAAACTACAATCAGTGTGGCACGAGTTCGCACGTGACAATGGTTACGAACCCAAATCGGCGCGGGAAGCCGTAGACTGGGCGGTTGAAGTAGGAAAACTCGAGCTGCCAGACATTGATCCGCTTGATATTCTTGCGGGACAGATGTCGAGGGCACTGCGCGAAGAATACGCGACCGATTCCAAGGGACGACGTTATCGTGTTAACCATGCTGTCCGTGTAACCAAAGAGGGCGTGCAGCATACTTTCTGGGGTATACAGGGTTTCGCAAAGCACGAGCATATGGTCAGAGCTTATACTCAGCGCCGTGAGCAGGTTATTGGCGATCTGGTTCAGCTACAGGTTGATATTGAAGTCTATAACGACATGTTTCCCGACAGGCCAAACGTTCAGCTTGAGTTGGACTTTACTGATGACGTTGCAGAACGACGTGTCGCCTGATCCCTACGGCGCCATCGCTTCAACGCGGCCGTTCTCGCTATATCAACACGCTCTTCCGGCGAGAGTTTAGCAGCTCGAGCGCGTCCGCCTTTTGCCCCCAGTACTTTGGCCGCAGGGTCTTTTCCATCATCTTGCAGTTCGAATTCGTCAATCTCACCCGTCGCAATCTTGGCTACAATGACGGCCGCACCGATCACATCGCCGGGGCGTTTTTGGCCCTGCGGTCCTTTGGGCATGCTGGCTCCCCTCTCTGCTTTGCGCTAAGCATACCCGAGACGTGGGAGGCGAACGAGGCCCGCGTCAAGGGACGATCTATGGCCTCAAGTTTCAAACTGAGACACTACCGCAAGCCGCGTAGCAACTGTGCTCAAGCAGCGCAGCGGTAGCACAAACAGACAAGGTCGGTGCGATGGCGGGACCAGACCCATCCATTGGCCCGAGCGTCAGACGCAATCACCCCGACAAGCAACGCCGCAGCAGGGAGGAAACGCCGAATGTCGTGGCAATGGGC
>JANQJV010000415.1 GCA_028281465.1 Azospirillaceae bacterium
ATGATACCGATGGCCCGCATTGACGACACGGTCGGTTTCGGCGCTGCACGAGGACCGCCGGCATCCCTGCCGGCTGGACCGCCGCCATCTTGGCGGTCGGCTGCTGGGCGTGGTCCGGGCCGGCTGGAAGCCGGCGGTCCAGCCGGCAAGAAGGCCGGCGCTCCGAAACAGGGCGGCCCGAGGACCGGTCCTTGTTTCGGGCCGTTGGTATGACAGCCTATGCGGTGTTGGACTCCTGTCGGTCTCCCCATGCTTGCCGGTCGGAGTCGAGCCGGGGACGCCTGGTCGCGGAACCGGAGAGCCCCACCAGGACGCCTTACCAACGGGATCGCGACCGTATTCTGCACTCCGGCGCCTTCCGAAAGCTGAAGTACAAGACGCAGGTCTTCGTCTACCATGAGGGGGACTATTATCGTACCCGGCTCAGCCACAGCTTGGAGGTGAGTCAGATCGCCCGCTCACTGGCCCGGGTGCTCGGCCTGAATGAAGACTTGGTCGAGGCGATCGCGCTTGCCCATGACCTTGGGCACACGCCGTTCGGTCATGTCGGCGAAGAGGCGCTGAATGACGTCATGGCCGGGTTCGGCGGCTTCGACCACAACGACCACACCTTGCGTATTTTGACACGGCTGGAGCGGCGCTATGCCGGATTCGATGGCCTCAACCTCACTTGGGAAACGCTGGAGGGGGTGGTCAAGCACAATGGACCCATGCTGCCAGCACCGGCTGAGTCGACCTTACCCCCGTGCATCGATGCGTTCCGCGCCGTGTGTGATCTGGCGCTCGACACCTACCCGAGTGCCGAAGCCCAGATCGCAGCGCTCTCAGACGATATTGCCTATAACAGTCATGATCTGGATGACGGGCTGCGGGCCGGGCTGTTCACATTGCAAGAGATCGCCGAGGTGCCTTTGATCGGGCGCATGGTGCGGGCCTTGACAGAAGCGTATCCTGGCCTGGAACGGCCGCGGTTGGTGCACGAGTTGAACCGGCGACTGATCACGCTCATGGTCACCGACGTGTTGGAGGAGACCGGACGGCGGATGGCCAATCTGTCCGGGACCGGGCCGGACGTGATTCGCCAGGCCGGGTATCCAGTGGTGGCGTTTAGCGACGGTTTTTTGGCCGAAGAACGCCAGCTACGGGCCTTTCTCTTCACCCGCATGTATCGGCACTATCGGGTCAATCGGGCGATGAGCAAGGCGCGCCGCGTGATCGTGGCATTGTTCCAGCACTTCCATGACGAGCCGACCTGCCTGCCTACGGAATGGCAGGTGGACCTGACCCTTTGCGGTGATCCGGCGGATCACACCGTGCGCGCCCGTCTCGTGGCGGATTACATTGCCGGCATGACGGACCGCTACGCCTTGTGGGAGCACCGGCGCGTGCTCGATCCTTACGAACGTTCGTAGGCCTGACCGACGAGCGTCTTGGCAAGGGCGCCAGAGCCTCTTCGGCGGACGTGGGGACTCGCGACCCGGTTCAAAATGCGATCAAACAAAGAGTTCGACGGGCTTCATTGACTCCTCTGAATTTGAAACCGCATCCCGGAGCGCCGACGCCCCGTCGGCCTGGCCCGTCAACCCGGCACGGCGGCGGGAACACCGGACACCGTCCGCCGTCCGCGGCGCTGTGGCCATCC
>JANQJV010000003.1 GCA_028281465.1 Azospirillaceae bacterium
AATATAGTAGCAAAAGCAAACTTCGCTGCTATATATGCGCTCGGAAAACTGGACTGTTTCATCCCCGGCAGGTCGGCCGCAAGGCCGGTGAGTGACTAGGACGTGCCATGTGCATCTTGCCAGCCGGCCGCGTCCCCATTCCCGAGACGGTTGACTCTCACATCGTGAAAGTGCACGCTCACAGTGTGGGAGTTGCAGCACATGACGTTTCCTGTCGAACAGAACCCCGAGCCGGGAGAGGACGCCGCCCGTCACCGACAGGATGCGGCGCGTCCAGAAGGGGCGCAGAGCGTCTACCGGGCGATCGCACTGTTGCGCGGTGTGGCACAGCGCAATGAGGCGGGCGTGCAGGCGGGCGAACTGGCAACCGCGCTTGGCCTGACGCTGGCAACCGCGCACCGCCTGCTCAAGGTGTTGACCTGGGAAGGCTTGCTGACCTTCGACCCGTATTCCAAGCGCTACCACCTCGGCCTGGAGCTGTTCACGCTCGGGCTGTCGGCGCACCAGTTCGCGGTACGCGACCTCCTGCGCCCAGTTTTGCAGCGCCTGGCCCGGCTCAGCGGCGGGACCGCGTTCCTGGTGGTGCGCGCTGGGGCGGACGCGGTGTGTCTGGAACGGGTCGACGGCGCGATGCCGGTGCCCAATCTCACGGTGGTGGTCGGCTCGCGCCGCCCGCTCGGCGTTGGTGCCGGCAGCCTTGCCCTGTTGGCCGCCTTGCGGCCGGAGGTGTGCGAACGCATCCTGCGCCATAACGATCCATACTACCCGGACTACGGCGGCGTCACCACCGACGATATCCGCGCCGCCGTGGTACAGGCGCGCCGAACCGGCTTTGCCGTCAATGACGGGCGCATCCGGCCTGGCGTGCGTGCCGCCGGGGCGGCCGTCGGACCGGGCTTCGGTAACGACGGAGCGCTCGCCGGCGTGAGCATCGCCGCCGATAGCGCACACCTGTCCGACCCCCGACTGGCCGAACTGGCCAAGCTGATCCGTTCCGAAACCGACCGGGTCGACTGGTCCGATGCTTTGGCGCCGGCACGCGACCTTGCGCAACCACCTTCGTCAACACTCGGGAGGACCAAGACGTGAAAACCACCGCCCTCGTCACCGCCCTGCTGGCATCGGCCGCCTTGGCCGCACCAGCCCTGGCTGGCAAGGCCGATGACACGCTGAACATCGCCTGGAGCGGCGAGCTGCCCACGCTCGACCGCTACTACAATACCTTGCGCGAAGGCATCCCGGTTGCTCGGTTGATCTGGGATTCCCTGCTGTTCAAGGATCCGGCGACGCGCGAATACAAGCCGCTCCTGGCCAAGTCCTACACCGTGGTCGACGCGCTGACGGTGGATTTCGACCTGCGCGAAGGCATCACCTTTCACAACGGCGAACCGTTCGACGCTGACGACGTCGTCTACACCTTCACCTACGCCGCCGACCCGGACAACGGCGTGCTGACCCAGCGCAACGTCAACTGGATCGACCGGGTCGAGAAGCTCGGGCCCTATTCGGTGCGCCTGATCCTGAAGGCACCCACCCCGGCCATGCTGGAATACCTGTCCGGTCCACTGGTGATCTATCCGAACGAATACTACGCCGAGGTCGGACCGGAAGGCATGGGCCGGGCGCCGGTCGGCACCGGGCCGTATCGGGTGACCGAGGTCGAACCCGGCCGCTCCATCACCTTCGTCAAGAACGACGGCTATTTCGAGGGCAGCCCGAAGGGCCAGCCCTCCATCGGCACCATCGTGCAGCGCACCATCCCCGACCAGAACACGCAGTTGGCCGAGCTCATGTCCGGCCGGCTCGACTGGATCTGGAAGGTATCCGCCGACATGGCCGAACGCCTGGCCCGCGTGCCCGCGGTGACGGTCGCGAACGAAGAGACCATGCGCGTCGGCTACCTCATGTTCGACGCCTCCAACCGCACCGGCAACGCCTCGCCGGTCAACGATGTGCGTGTTCGCCGGGCGATCTCCCACGCCATCGACCGCCAGACCATCGTCGACACGCTGGTGCGTGGCGCCTCGCAGGTGGTGCATTCGGCCTGCCACCCCGAGCAGTTCGGCTGCGCCCAGGACGTGACGCGCTACGCCTACGACCCGGACAAGGCGCGCGCCCTGCTGGCCGAAGCCGGCTATCCGGACGGCTTCGCGATCGACTTCCACGCCTACCGCAACCGGCCCTATGCCGAGGCCATGATGGGCTATCTGAACGCGGTCGGCATCCGTCCCAACCTGGTATACCTGAAATACGCGACCCTGCGCGACCAGGTCTATGCCGGGCAGATCGACTTCACCTTCATGACCTGGGGCAGCTATTCGCTGCACGACGTCTCCGCCATCACAAGCCATTTCTTCAAGGCGACCAAGGACGATTACGCCCGCGACGACGACGTGATCGGCTGGCTCGAGACCGGCGACACCTCGGTCGACCCGGCGGAACGGCGCGATGCCTATGCCCAGGCGCTGCAGCGCATCGCCGATCAGGCCTACTGGCTGCCGCTGTTCACCTACAACGTCAACTACGCATTCACCAACGACCTGACCTTCACCCCGACCGCCGACGAAATCCCCCGGTTCTACCTGGCATCGTGGAAGTAAACGGTTGCCTCAACACCCCCCATCCCGTAGCACGGCGGACCTTCTGGTCCGCCCTACCAGAACCTTTCGATCTCCATGACCCGCTTTTTCGTCCAGCGGCTGGGGCTGGCCCTTCTGGTCGCCGTGTTCGTCTCCCTGGTCAGCTTCCTCATGCTGCGTGCCGCCGGCGATCCGGCCATCGCCATAGCCGGGGAGGGCGCAGCCCAAGCCGATATCGAGAACATCCGCATCCAATACGGCTTCGACCGGCCGCTGGTGGTGCAATATGCCGACTGGCTGGCCAGCGCGCTCGCCGGTGATCTCGGCCGCAGCACCTATTTCAACGCCACGGTGGCCGAGCTGCTGGCCGAGCGCCTGCCGATCACGCTCACGCTCGGTCTGTGCGCCCTGTCGTTTTCCATCATCGTCGCCGTGCCGTTGGGGGTTCTGGCCGCGGTGCGGCCGAACAGCCTGCTCGACCGGCTGGCGCTCACCATCGCCGTGTTCGGCCAGGCGCTGCCCAACTTCTGGTTCGCGCTCATCCTGATCGTGCTGCTCTCGGTTCAGTTTCCCATCCTGCCGCCGTCCGGCAACGAGACCTGGGCGCATTTCGTCATGCCCACCATCGTGCTCGGCTATTACTCCATGCCGGCGATCATGCGCCTGACGCGAACCGGCATGCTGCAGGTGCTGCGCGCCGACTACATCCGCACCGCCCGGGCCAAGGGGCTCGATCCGCTGACGGTGCTGTTCAAGCATGCCTTGCGCAATGCCATCATCCCGGTGGTCAGCCTGTCCGCGGTCCAGTTCGGCTACATGCTGGGTGGTTCGGTGATCATCGAAAGCATCTTCGCCCTGCACGGGGTCGGCCAACTCGCCTGGGAGTCGATCAGCCGCGCCGACCTGCCCACGGTGCAAGCCATCGTGCTGGTGCTCGCGGTGCTGTATGTCGGTCTCACGCTGATCGGCGATCTGCTCAACGCGTGGCTCGATCCGCGCATCCGCGTCGCCTGAGCCGGCGGGGAAGGGAGGCGCACGTGATCCAGCACGTGATCGACGAACCGATCCAGATGTCGCCGCGCCGGCTGTTGTGGCGCCGGGTGCGCGGCCATGCCGGGCTGTTGATCGGCAGCGCGATCTTGACGGTGATCCTGGCCGTGGCGGCGCTGGCCCCATTCATCGCCCCGCACGACCCGTACCACCAGGACCTGCTCAACCGCCTGGCCCCGCCGATCTGGCAGACCGGCGGCACGTGGACGCATATTCTGGGCGCCGACCAACTCGGCCGCGACTACCTCAGTCGGTTGATCTATGGCGCCCAATTGTCCCTGTTCATCGGTGCGGCGGCCACCCTGATCTCCGGGCTGATCGGCACCGGCCTCGGCGTCATCGCCGGGTACTTCGGCGGCCGGATCGACATGGTGATCATGTTCCTGATCACGGCGCGCCTGTCCATGCCGGTGGTGCTGGTGGCGCTGGCCGTGGCGGCCCTGCTCGGCAGCTCGCTCACCATCGTCATCCTCATCCTGGGGTTTCTGCTGTGGGACCGTTTCGCCGTGGTCGCCCGCTCGGCCACCATGCAGCTTCGCAGCAGCGACTACGTGCTGGCGGCGCGCTGCGCCGGCTGCCCGACCTGGCGCCTGCTCGTGTCGGAAATCCTGCCCAACATCGGCGACGCGCTGATCGTGGTCGCCACCCTGGAGATGGCCCATGCCATCCTCCTGGAAGCGGCCCTGTCGTTCCTCGGCATGGGCGTGCAGCCGCCGCTGCCGTCCTGGGGTCTGATGATCTCGGAAGGCCGCGACTTCCTGTTCTTCGAGCCCTGGCTGATCATGATCCCGGGGGCGGCGTTGTTCGCCCTGGTGCTCGGCATCAATCTCCTGGGCGACGGGGTACGCGACGTGACCGCGCCGGACGGTGGCGCGTGAGAGCGCACGGAAGGCACTTGCCATGGCCCTGTTGAGCGTTGCCGGCTTGACCGTCAGCTTCCCCGGCCCGAATGGGACGTTGCGTGCCGTGCGCGGCATCGATCTCCGCGTCGCCGCCGGCGAAACCGTCTGTCTGGTCGGCGAATCCGGCTGCGGCAAGTCCCTGAGCTGCCTCGCCATGCTCGGCCTGCTGCCGCGTGGCGCCGAGCGCACGGCGACCACGCTACGCTTCGACGGCGACGATCTCCTGACCTTGCCGGAGCGGCGGCTGCGCGACCTGCGCGGCGACCGCATCGCCATGATTTTCCAGGACCCGATGACGGCCCTCAACCCCGCCTATACCATCGGCGACCAGTTGACCGAGATCTACCACCGGCATCGGCGCGCGAGCCGGCGCGAGGCGGAAGACCGGGCGGTGCACCTGTTGGAGCGGGTCGGCATCACGGCGGCGCGGGCCCGGCTGGCGCAGTATCCGCACCAGTTCTCCGGCGGGCTGCGCCAGCGCGTGGTGATCGCCATGGCGCTGATGTGCGAACCGGCGCTGCTGATCGCCGACGAACCGACCACGGCGCTCGACGTCACCATCCAGGCGCAGATTCTGCACCTGCTTAAGGAGCTGCAACGGGAGACCGGCGTGGCGCTCATCCTGGTCACCCATGACCTGGGCATCGTCGCACGCATGGCCGACCGGGTCGTTGTCATGTATGCCGGCGCCGTGGTCGAAACCGCCTCGGCATCAACGCTATTCAACACACCTAAACATCCTTACACGCAAGGGCTGTTAAACTGCATTCCGGTGCCAGGCCGCACGGCACGTGGAAACCGCTTGGGGGCCATCCCTGGTGTGGTGCCATCGCTGGTCGGCACGGTGAACGGCTGCGCCTTCCGCACACGCTGTCCGATCGCCCAGGCGGGCTGCGCCGACAGCATTCCGTGGCGCGAAACCGCCGGAACCGATCACCGTTGGCACTGTCTGGCCGACTCCGCGCCGACACGGCACACGGAGACCGGAGCATGACCGCGCCAGTGCTCGAGTTGCGCAGCGTCTCCAAGACCTTCCACATCCGGCGCGGCCTGTTTGGTGCGGTAAAGCCCTTGCATGCCGTCACCGACGTATCGCTCTGCCTGGCACGCGGCGAAACCCTGGGCCTCGTCGGTGAATCCGGCTGTGGCAAGACAACGGTGGCCCGCATCCTGTTGGGCTTGCTCACGCCGACCACGGGTCAGGTGCTGGTCGACGGCACACCGGTCACCCGCCTGCCACGGCGCCGACGCGCCGCTTTGATCCAACCGATCTTCCAAGACCCTTATGCCTCGCTCAACCCACGCAAGACCGTAGCCAAGATCGTCGGCCTACCGCTCAGCCTGCGCGGCGACGCCGGCGGCGATGCGCGCCGGCAGACCGTGCTCGCCATGCTCGATCGGGTCGGCCTGCCTCGCCGCGTCGAGCACACCTATCCGAGCCAGCTCTCCGGCGGGCAGCGCCAGCGCGTCGCCATCGCCCGGGCGCTGATTACGCGTCCACAGATCGTTATCTGCGACGAACCGACCTCGGCGCTGGATGTCTCCGTGCAATCCCAGATCCTCAACCTTCTGATGGAGCTGCGGACCGAGTTTGGCCTATCTTATCTCTTCATTAGCCACAACCTGGCGGTTGTCGAGCACATGGCGGACCGGGTGGCAGTGATGTATCTAGGGCGCGTGGTCGAGACCGCGCCGGCCGGCCGCCTGTTCGAAGCACCGCGCCATCCGTACGCAAATGCCCTGTTGGATGCGGTGTTGACACCGGAACCTGCTCTGGGCATTCCCAACATCCCGCTTGGGACCGCGTACCCCAATCCGATCGATCCGCCGTCGGGCTGCGCCTTCCACCCGCGCTGCCCCCGGATCTTCAACCCCTGTTCCAGCCAACGGCCGCCTCTGGTTACGCGGGCTGACGGCGCGGTTGCCTGCCATCTCTGGACCTCCGAGGAGTCCGCTCCATGACCCCCCTGTGCGCACCCGGCAACCTAAGCCTGTCGCAGGTGACCGACAAGCCGGTGGTGCAAGGCCGCGGCGGCCTGGTGGCGGCACAGCATCGACGCGCCGCCGAGGTTGGGGCGGCGGTGCTGCGCGACGGCGGCAATGCGGTCGACGCGGCCGTGGCCACATCCTTTGCGCTCGGCGTCCTGGAACCCTGGATGAGCGGCCTGGGAGGCGGCGGTTACATGCTGATCGGCCGGGGCACGGGCGGGCCGGTCGAGGTGATCGATTTCGGCATGTGGGCGCCACGCGGCCTCGAACCGACCGATTACCCGATCGTCTGCGACCAGCCGAGCGGCGACCTATTCCCATGGCCGGCCGTGCTGGAGGACCGCAATGTGGTTGGTCCCCTGTCGGTGGCCGTGCCCACCCTGACTGCCGGCATGGCACTGGCTGCGCAGCGATTCGGTACCCGACCCTGGGCGGTCCTCCTCGGCCCGGCCATCGACCTGGCCGAGGCCGGACTATCCGTCGACTGGTGGACCCAACTCATCTTGGCCTCCGCGGCGAGCGAACTGGCCCGGGACGATGGCGCGCGCACGATCTACCTGGCACCCGACGGGTTCCCTCACCGGGTCGGCTGGACCGCCCAGGCCGAGCAGCGCATGGACCTGGGGGCCCTGCCACAAACCCTTCGCCGCCTGGCGGCCGATGGAGCAGGGGCCTTGTACGGAGGCCTCGTGGGCCGAGCATTGGTGGCCGACATGGCGGTCGTCGGTGGCCGCCTCACACTGGAAGATCTGGAGGCCGTCACCCCAAGCCTGGGCCAGGCCCTGGCCATCCCCTACCAGAACCACCAGGTGTGGTCGGTGCCGACCCTGAGCGGCGGACCAAGTCTGGCGGCAACGCTGCGGGGGTTCACCCGACAGGGCCTAAACGGCCGATCGGCCCCCGATGCGTCCAGCTACACCGGCATCGTCGCCGCCATGCTGCCGGTGTTGAACAGGCGCTTAAAGGTGATGGGAGATGTTGACGGACATCGTGGTCTGTCCACGACCACGCATTTCTGCGTCGTCGATGCGGATGGTTTGGCCGTGGCCTGCACCCAGACCCTTGTGTCGCTGTTCGGGTCCAAGGTGTTATCGCCCGAAACGGGTATCCTGCTGAACAATGGTATCTCCTGGTTCGACCCGGTGCCTGGCGGCCCGAACACGCTGGCACCGGGCAAGCGCTGCCTGAGCAACATGTGCCCCGCCTTGGTACAAGGCCCAGACGGCAACCTGATCGCGCTTGGCGCCTCGGGTGGTCGCAAGATCATGCCGGCGGTCGCGCAACTGCTGTCGTTCCTCCTGGACAACGGCATGGATCTGCACGATGCCTGGACCCAGCCTCGCCTTGATATCCAGGCTGGCGGCACCGTCATCGCCGACACGCGGATTCCCGAGGCGATGCTGGCCGCCCTGCCAGCCAACCTCTCGGTCGTCCGCGCCCCGCGCAGCGTCTACCCCAATCTGTTCGCCAACCCGACCGGCCTCCTACGCCACCCCAATGGCCAGGCCTTCGGTATGACCGACAGTCTCAACCCCTGGGGCGATGCCATTGCGGTTTGAGAGAGGCGCCAGCGGACACCGTTTATGGCCGGCCCGATCCAGCTTATGCCAACGGCCCGACACAATGACCGGTCCTCGGGCCGCCCTGTTTTGGAGCGCCGGCCTCCTTGCCGGCTGGACCGCCGGCCGCCAAGATGGCGGCGGTCCAGCCGGCACGGATGCCGGCGCTCCTCGTTCAGCGCCGAAACCGAACCTGTCGTCAATGCGGGCCATCGGTACTACATGACCGGCCGACGGCTCGTCGGAACGGGGGGGGAGGGTTGTGGTCGTGATGCGATGAACACGCTTGAGGCGGGAAAAGTACTCTACCGTTGGCCATTTCACGGTGCCGACGGATCGCCGAGCCCTTCGGCAATCCAGGATTCCTTCTTCCGATAGATCGTCGAGGGACTTACGCCGAGGATGCGGGCCGCCTTGGGTATGCTGCCATTGCAAGCCTCGACGGTTGCCTCGATGGCGTCTTTCTCGATCTCTCGCAAGGTCCGCCCGATGGCAATGCTGCGTGCCATGCCGGCGCCCACCGGTGCAGCAGCGGCTGTGGCCATGGGCCGCGCCGGTGCTCCCATGGCGGTCGGATCACCGCGGCGCACTGGTTGACCCCCGCGAATGTTCGGCGGCAACATGTCGAGGGTCACGTCTTCGCCGTCGTGTAGAACGACGATGTTGCGAACCGCGTTTTGAAGTTCCCGGACATTACCCGGCCATGGATGCGCATCCAGCGAGTCCACAACGTCTGGAGCGAAGCGCTGAAAGCGCTTGCCTTCCTCCTTACTGAACGTGATCAGGAACTGGGTGGCGATTTCAATCACGTCCTCGTTGCGCTCGCGCAGAGGGGGCAGGTGGATCGGCACGACATGCAGCCGATAGAACAGGTCCTCGCGGAAGCGGCCCTCGCTGACCTCCCGCCATGGGTCTCGGTTGGTGGCACAGACGATGCGCACATCCACCGGCTCCAGTTTCGAGGAACCGACACGCTGAATCTGCCCGGTCTGAAGAAAGCGGAGCAGCTTGGCTTGCAGCCCGATGTCCATCTCGCAGATCTCGTCCAGGAACAAAGTGCCACCGTTGGCGATTGCGGCGGCCCCTTCGCGATCGGCAGTGGCGCCCGTAAAGGCGCCCTTCAAATGGCCGAAGATCTCGCTCTCGATCAGGTCCTTCGGAATGGCGCTACAGTTCAAGGGTACGAAGGCTTTTCCGCGCCGGATGCCGGCACGGTGGATGGCCTCCGCACAAACCTCCTTACCGGTCCCGCTCTCGCCGGTAATGAACACACTGGCGCGCGATTTGGCAACGCTATCGATCGTGCGATAGATCGCCTGCATCGCGAATGAGCGACCGATGAAACCGTGGAACCGGTTGCGCCCCATGTCGTCACGAAACGTTTCGACCACCTCCTGAAGATTGGCGTGATCGAGCGCGTTGCGTGTGGTGGTGACTAGTCTTTGGGCGTTGAAAGGCTTGACGATGAAGTCCCGGGCACCGAGCTGCATGGCTTCCACGGCCTTATTGATGGAGCCATGGGCCGTGATCACAACGGCTGACGCTGTCACCCCGATATCGCCCATGTGCTTCAGGATATCGAATCCATCCATGTCGGGAAGTTGCAAGTCGAGCAACACGACGCGGTAGTAACCCTGCTCGATCTGCCGGATCGCCTCCTTGCCCGTCTCCACGTGGGTTGCCGGCATTCCGGCTTTCTTGAGATGGCTCAGATAGACGACCGCCAGCGACGGGGTATCCTCGACGAGGAGTACTTTCGGCGGTTCGGAGGTGGACATGGCAGGAAAAGCCTCGGCAGTTGGAGGGCTAGCTGGGAGAACCAAAGCCTCTGTCATGGATCACGCGCTGGAAACACATGAGGGTTCGCTGTCCAGCGGCCATCAACCTATCCGCCAGAGCAGGTCGGTCTTGCGAGCCGCCAGACGAACGGCAGGCATCGTTCAGAGCCACCGCTGCCTCGTAAAGTGCGACAGCGCCGACTGTGCCGCTCACGCTCTTGAGAACATGGCTAGCGCATTCCACGACTTTGACATCAGTCTGCTGAGCGCCGTCGATCGCATTGCCGATCGGTTCCGTCACATCAGCACGAAATCGTTCGAAAAGCGTCGGCAGAATTTCCTCGTCGATGCTGCCGAGGACCGCATCGAGCGGCTCTGCGTCGAACAGCACAGTCGGGTCAATGGCCACCTGTGGGCGGCCGCGCTCGTCACGCATCGGATCGCTGTGATTTGCAGGCGCATGGCAAGCATTCCGTCCATGCTGGACCGCGATCGCTTCAGCCAGCCGGTCGGGCGACAGCGGTTTGGTCAAGACTTCGTTCATGCCCGCGGCAAGAAAGCGCTGCCGGTCCTCTTCCATGGCAAAAGCTGTCAGGGCAACGATCGGAACTCGGCCTTCTGGTCCTTCAATTGCCCGTATGTGGCGGGTTGTCTCAACGCCGTCCATGATCGGCATGGCAATGTCCATGAGGACCAGGGCGTAAGGGCGCGATTGTAAGGCTTGGAGGGCGTCACGGCCATTGTCAACACAATCGGCGGTATGTCCCAACCTGCTGAGGGTTTGTTCGACAACGATTTGGTTGGTGACAGTGTCTTCGGCCAAGAGGATGCGCAACCCCGATGCTTCTGGGGGCGGCGCGGGCAGCGGCCGGAGGATGGTTTCAATCCGCTTCATTCCACAGGTTTCCGAGACACAAGGCTGGGGTGGCACGCACAGAGTCAGATCAAGCCAGAAGGCGCTGCCCCGGTTCAATGCACTCTGGTAACCGATCTCACCACCCCCGCGTTCGGCCAAGCGACGGCTTATGGCCCGTTCGAGGCCGCTGCCTTCCCCGCCGCCGAAACCGGTTTTACCGATTTGGCTGACTTCTTCAAAGATCTGACCCGAGTCGGCATCTGCAATGCCGCAGCCGGTGTCGGTCAGGGAGAACCGAACCGGTATGAGCGTGCGGTCGAGACCCGTCAATTCCATCGGTACCGCCTTGAGAACGATGCCACCACGTTCCGTAAATTTGTTTGCGTTGCTGATATAATTGTTTAGCGCCTGTCGGATACGACCGGCGTCACCGACCAGCTTTCGCGGCAATGTATCCGCGATTTGCGTGCGCAGGAAGAGTCCTGAGACCGTTGTTTGGGGGGCCAAAACTCGGCAATATCACCGATAAACTCAATCAAATCGAAAGCATGGAGATCTGAGTCAAGTTTGCCCGCATCCATGCGCGAAAACCGAGCACATCGTTCAAGACAGAGTGCAGCCGATGGACGCTCCATCGCGTAAGATCGAACAGCCGTCTCTGTTCCTCGTCCAGCGTAGTACCGCTAAGCCGCCCCAATGTGCCGAGTACACCATCCATGGGTGTGCGAATCTCATGGCTCATCATGGCAAGAAAGCGAGGTTTTGCAAGATTTGCGTCCTCGGCCACGTCTCTGGCCTTGTCCGCTTCCGCCTGCTGGGCCTCAAGGTGCTGAATGCGCGCCTCCATCCGGTCCACGAGGTCGGACTGGCTTTGTCAGCCCGTGGGCCTTTCGCACCGTCCCGCCGAGCCCGGTATGACCGAGGACCGGATCGATAACGAAAATGGCACGCATCTCTAAGGCAATATCCCACTCCGCGTATGCCAAAAGCCGAAAGGTCACGCCTTGGGGCACCGGATCGTTGCGGATCGATGCGCGGCATGCCTCAAGGAGCATTGCCACGAACGCCGACCGGTCGTCCGAATGGAAAACGAGCAGGAAGACATCAAGCGCAAGAGCGCTATCGGACGGAAGCGATCTGACAAAAGGCTCGCAGCATATCCGTGGGTCACGCCCAGCGGCCGACAGCCCAGGCCCCGTCTCATACCAACGGCCCGAAACAATGACCGGTCCTCGGGCCGCCCTGTTTCGGAGCGCCGGCATCCTTGCCGGCTGGACCGCTGGCTTCCAGCCGGCCCGGACCACGCCCAGCAGCCGGCAGGGATGCCGGCGCTCCTCGTTCAACGCCGAAACCGAACCTGTCATCAATGCGGGCCATGGGTATGATGTGGTCAGATATCGCCTGCACCAATGGAGGGTCAGCGGCCGACAGCCCAGGCCCCGTCTCATGCCAACGGCCCGAAACAATGACCGATCCTCGGGTCGCCCTGTTTCGGAGCGCCGGCATCCTTGCCGGCTGGACCGCCGGCGTCCAGCCGGCCCGGACCACGCCCAGCGGCCGGCCGCCAAGATGGCGGCGGTCCAGCCGGCGGGGATG
>JANQJV010000081.1 GCA_028281465.1 Azospirillaceae bacterium
TCCAGCCGGCCCGGACCACGTCCAGCGGCAGGCCGCCAAGATTGGCGGCGGTCCAGCCGGCAGGGATGCCGGCGCTCCTCGTTCAGCGCCGAAACCGAATCCGTGCGAGGCGTTCTCGACAAGATCATGACCGGCCTCTGATCCGGACGCCCGTTCGTGATCGAAGGCGCAGATGTCGCCCGCCGCTTCGTTTCGGCTTACTATGATGTCTATGGCTCGTCGGTGCTCCCATCGCACCGGCATGCCTTCACCGACATCATTTCGCATCACCTACCACCCGCACGTCCATTGCCTGGTGACCGGTGGTGGCGTGTCGGCCGACGGCCGACACTGGCATCCGCCGGTCCGGGACGGCGTCCTGGTACCAGTCAAGGCGCTCGCCAAGCTGGTTCGCAACAATGGCGCCGCCCTGCTTCTCAATGACGACGATCTGGGACGACGATCTGGGACGACGATCTGGGACGACGATCTGGGACGACGATCTGGCCGCCCGGGCGGTGGCACTCCGTGAGAAGCCGGCGGACGGTGGGCTGTGGACCGGAGCCAAGGTCGCCGCTTGGATGTCTGCCCGCCTGGGTCGGCCGATTTCGCCCAAGCTCGGCTTGGATGACTTGCACCGGCTGGGCTTCAGCTTGCAGCGTCCAAGACCCTGCCACACCGCGGTCGATGCCATGTATGGTATCGGCCGCACCGTTGTGGAGGTGAGCGGCATCGACGGTTCCGTCTCGGTGTGGGCGGTCAATCCGAGGCGGGCGCTGTCGGTTCCTGAATCCTCGCATGGCTGGGTTCGGGGCCGCGTGCTTGATGGGCGCATTTGTCGCGGCGCATAGTTGATCGGTCGTTCGGGGTCGGTGCCATTGGTGCGCCGATCCCGTCCCCCCATCAGTCTGGTCCGTTCTTCGACAATGCAAGTGCCGAATTGGTCGGCCGTCGGACGGGTGCCCGCCGTGCGCGTGCTGCGCCAGCCGGCCTATGGTATCCTGGCTGTCGGCTTCGCCGCGTCCCAGCTTGGGACCTGGGTTCAGGACATCGCCGTGCTCTGGCTGGCTTGGGTCCTGACAGAATCCGAAGCCTGGCTCGGAGTCATCGCGTTTTGCCAGTTTTCGCCGACGCTGCTGCTTGGCCCCCTTGCGGGCGCCTTGGCCGATCGTCGCCACCAGCTTCGAATTCTCCTTATCGGTCAACTGCTGGGCGCCGTCCAGGCAACCACGCTGTTGATGTTGGCGCTGACGGGAAATCTGACCATCCACGGCTTGGTCGGGGCCGTGCTGTTCCTAGGCGTCACGACCACCTTTGCGCTTACCTCGATGCGCGTCCTGGTTACGAAGATCGTGCCGCCCGATCTCATTGCCGCCGCGGTGTCGGTAAACTCGATCAGTTTCAACACGGCGCGCTTCACCGGGCCCGCGGTGGCTGGGTTGTTGATCCACTTCGGTCATGTCGAGCTATGTTTCTTGCTCAACGCCATCAGTTTTATTGTCTATGCGGCTGCCCTGGAGGTGATCCGGCGGCGCGGTTTGGCACCGCCGTCGCCGCCCCGTCCACCGGGCGGGCGGATCAGCTTGATGCGCGAAATGGCAGACGGTTTCGGCTATGCCGTGCGGCACCGGGTCATCCGCCTGCTGCTGCTGATTTATCTGGCCTATGCGGCCATGGGTCGGCCGCTGATTGATCTATTGCCGGCCATCGTCGGCGAGGTTCTTCAGGCTGATAGCGGTGCTTTGGCATTGTTGACCAGCGTTTTTGGCGCGACGGCGATCGTCTCGGGATTGCTTATGAGTCTGGTGACGCGCCCGCAAGCGTTGTGGTTCTGGATGTCGGCGGCTTTGGCCGCGCTCGGTGTTGGTACCTTCGGCGTCACGCAGGGAGGCGGTCTCGGTGTGGCGATCGTCGCCATGGTGGTGTTCGCGGCCGGACAGAACACCATCAATATTGCGTCGCAAACGCTGACACAACTATTCGTCGACGCTGACGTGCGCGGCCGAGTGATGGCGTTGCATTTCATGATCTTCCGCGGTGGTGCGTCTTTGGGAGGCCTCGCCATCGGCGTGTTGGCGGAGGTATTCGGCTTGGGTCCCGTCTTTCTGTGCACCGGACTTATACTATGCGTTGCGGCTGGCCTCAGTCTGGCGGTCAGTCCTGCGGGGACGACGGCAGGGGAGGACGCATCGCCGTAGCTCCGGGCGGCGGCCGGTTATCGAAACAGCCGCGGGCCTTTGCGCGCTGAGCGCGGGATACGATGGAGGGCGTTGTTGTCCGTTGCGTTGTCGAGGCAGGTCTTCGGGCGTCGCCGACGCGAACCGTTCTGGTGTGGTCGATTTCAGCACGGTCTGCGTTTTTGAACCCATTTCTTGGAGCTGGTCTTGGAGCTGGTCTTGGAGCTGACCACACCCATTGTCGTTGGGTGTCGCGGCATCGGCCGATCTCTCTTTGCGGCGGAGGCGGGGCGCCGGGTGTCATGGGCCGGCGTGTTGCAATGGGCCAATCGCTTGGGTCGGCCGGGGGATCGGAGGCCGAGCGATGGGCAGCCCCACGCCTCCCACAGGTCCGGGTCAGAGCGCGGACTGTTCGGTGTCCTCTTCCACCCAGTCGACCGAAGGGGCGGTCTTCAAAATCGCTGCCGCCTGGTCGTCCACCTCAACCGTGACGAAGCCGAACCCCCCGTTGGGGAGGGCTGGCGAGGGTTTGCACCGGTTGTGGAATCGAGCGCTGTTCGTTTTCTGCCATGTCGGCCACCATGTCGTCGCCCCGCAGTCGGTCGATCTCGTCGTCGTTTAGGTCGACTGCGGCGCAGGCGGAATGTTGGTGCACTTTCACGGGCGGACCACTGGTCCGGCGGGGTTGGAAACTAAGCGTGCCGGTTCCACTGGCAGCCATGGGCGTGAGCCGTAGGTTTGAGGCGAGGCTGCTGACGGTGCGCTCCGAGGCGCTGCGGAAGACGACGACATGGCTGGGACGTCCCGCCTTGGTGGCAACGGACACGCGCGGTTCAACTGTGGACATGACCAAATCTCCCGAATGCGGTGGGTTGCCGTGGGCGTTCGGGCCGGTTCGGCCGCCGATTCCAGCTTGGCTGGTCGTGCTGCGGTCTCAGGCGGCGCAATCAGGCGGCGCAATCTGGGGCGAGGAATCGGTGGTCCGTCCGGCATCGGGTGCCAGCGCATTCTCGTTGATCCGATTCAGGTGTCCCACTAATAAGAAAAAATTATAGTAGAAATGAGATAATATTATTGCATTATCACTCAACGTACTGCTTTGTATTTACATGAAATTACGAAGAATTTCGGATGGGTGCGATGTTGATGTTTCGATCGACAGAGTTTCGAAAATGGGACCGGCGAAAACCGGGACGAGTGTTGGCCGACCCTTCGATCTCATCAGGTCAGGCGCAATCAGTGCAACCACCGGCCCCGAACATGTCTGGTCCGCGCGACGGGTCCGATTGAGAGTGCATCGCGCGGGGCCCACGTGTTCATGATCGGGCGCAAAGGGGCGTCAGCGTTCGAGTGGAATTCGGGCCATGGATGCACGGGCACTGGGGCCGGACGATTGGGTACAGCGGTTTCCTGCACTGAGGTCTTTGGAGCCGGAGGCTCTGGCGGCACTTAGGCAGGGGTCTGACATCGTGCGGCTACCCGTCGGGGCTCGGGCGTTCGAAGCCGGTCAGCCATGCCGGCACTACCTGATGCTGCTGGAGGGCGTTGTGCGCGTTCAGCAGTTGGCGGAATGTGGTCGGGAGATCGTCTTGTACCGCGTTGGCGCCGGCGAAACCTGTATCCTGACGGCGGCCAGCCTGCTCGCCCAAGAGGACTATGCGGCCGAGGGCATTTGCGAGACGGCCGTCATGGCAGCAGCGCTGCGTCGGTCGACATTCGAGGTGCTCCTGGCCCGGTCCGCTGCATTCCGCCGCATTGTGTTCCAGGCCTATGGCGAGCGTCTGACCCGTTTGATGTCCGTCGTCGAAGAGGTTGCCTTCGGTCGCATCGACGTGCGGTTGGCACAGCGTCTGCTGACACGCCGCTCAGCAGACGGAGTCGTCATGGCCACGCATCAGGATTTGGCAGCCGAACTGGGATCGGCGCGCGAGGTGGTCAGCCGGCAACTCAAGGATTTTGAGCGGCGGGGCTGGCTTGGTCTCAAGCGTGGGCGAATCGGCGTCATTGACGCAGGTGCGCTGGCCCGTTTGGCCAATTCAGGTGGCTGAACCACCCTCCGGCGTCACCGGTGTGACAAAGTCACCGATCGGGGTGGGTGCCCTGGGTCAGGATTCCGCCGTCCAATCTGCCGACGGAAAGGAGTCTCCGCCATGACCGCCAATATCGGCATCCTCGACCGCGCGCTGCGTGTTCTGCTGGGTGTCGGCTTGATCGCCATTGTCTTTGTCGGACCCGAGACGCCATGGGGTTGGATCGGCGTCGTGCCCCTGCTCACCGCCGCGGTCCGGTTCTGCCCGGCCTACCGATTGCTCGGCCTGCGCACCTGCGCCGGGTGAATCCCACCATCCCATCAAGGAGAGATGCCATGTCCGCAACCCTGGCGGCCGGCCCCGGCGGGGCATCGGCTGGCCTACCGCATCCCGACGGCGCCACCCGGCGTGACCTTCTGATCCTTGCGACGGCGGCCATGGGCAGTCTTGGCGCGGCCGTTGCCACATGGCCCTTCATCGACAGCATGAATCCGGCGCGCGATACCGCCGCCCTGGCCAGTATCGACGTCGATCTGGCGCCGATCGCCATAGGCCAGGCGGTCACGGTGCTGTGGCGCGGCAGGCCCGTATTCATCCGCCACCGCACCGCCGCCGATATCGCCGCCGCGGCCGCCGTGCCCTTGGATAGGCTGCCCGACCCCGAGCCGGACTCGGCGCGGGTCCAGCGGCCGGAGTGGCTGGTGATGATTGGTGTCTGCACGCATCTCGGTTGCGTGCCCAAGGGCCAGGCGACCGGCGACCCGAAAGGCGATTTCGGCGGTTGGTTCTGCGTCTGCCACGGGTCGCACTACGACACCGCCGGCCGCATCCGAAAGGGGCCGGCTCCGCGCAACCTGGATCTGCCGCCCTACCGCTTTCTGGACGACACCACACTCCGCTTAGGCTGATCGTCCGCTTGGTCCCATTTTGGTCCCATTCTGGAGAAACCCGATGCAACACTTGCGATGTCTTGCTTTCTTCGCCCTTGGACTGTTTTGCGTGGCCGCCATATCGGCCCGGGCCGAAGCGCCGGCAACTTTGACCATTCTGACCAGCCCGGCTAACGAGATTCAGGGCATGGCCTTGGTCCTGGCCAATCAGGCCGCGCGTCAGGGCGCGCAGGTCCGTTTGCTCCTATGCGATGCCGCCGGCGACATCGCGTTGGCTGAAGCGCCGGACGCGGCTCTGGTGGCGATCACGCCGCGCGGTCAGTCGGTACTGGATCTGCTTCAGGGCCTGCGCCGGCAAGGCGGCACCGTGGAGGTTTGCGCACTGTATCTGCCCAACCGGGCCCTCACGGCAGGCGTCCTGGCCGACGGCATCGGTGTTGCGCGGCCGGCTGATATCGCTGCCCTGATGGTCGATTCGGCGGTAAAAGTGTTCGTTTTCTGAAGGCGCCGGGGCCGAGGGGGCGGAGGGCAGCAGCATGGGGCTTGGCAGCGATGGTCCGGACACCTAGTCTTGAGGGGTAAACGACTATTCACTGACTAGGAAGATCGGGAGTCGCCCGCTGTGCCTGACCTGCCTTCCCGCTCTGCGGCGCCTCAGCCGGCGCTCGGCGTTTTTTCTGGTCTCGACCTGATCGGCGACGGACTGACCAAACTACCGTTCTTGCGTGCGGTGCGCGCCGCATTCCCCGAGCATCGCATCACCTACATCACCGCCGGACAGACCACCCTGGAGACCGCCTTGCGGCCGTTGACGCGGCCGCTGATCGACGAATTCCTCACCGGCACGGGTTTGGGCCGGTCGCCGCGTGAGCTGGTGCGATCGTTGCCGATGGGTGCGCGGTTCGACGTGTTCATCGATACCCAGCCGGTGGTCTGGCGTAGCCTCTTGTTGCGTCGGCTGTGCCGGGGGCTCTTCGTCACCAATGCCTGGGGCTACCGACTGTCCGACCGACGTCCGCAGGAACGGCGCCGACGCCCAGTCAACCTGGCCTTGCGCCTGGTCGAATTGGTCGAGCTGGCCAGTGGCCGGCCGGCCGTGGTGGACGGGGCGGTGGCCGTCCCGGCGGATAGTGCTGCCAAGGCTGCGGACCTGCTGCCCGACGGGGCCACCTATGTCGGCTTCGCGCCTGGTGCTGGCGGTGAGCCGAAACGCTGGCCACTGGAGCGGTTCCAGGAGATCGCCCGCGCGCAACAAGCCCTCGGGCGCACCCCCGTCTTCCTGCTCGGGCCCGACGAGGCGTCGTGGCTGTTGCCGATCACGGCCACGGTGCCGGACGCGTTGTTTCCTTTGCAGGCGCGTGGCGTCTGGGGTCCTGATTTCGATCCAGTACACACGGTGGCGCTGGCGTGCCGGTTGGCGGCGGCGGTGGCCAACGACAGCGGCACGAACCAGATGATGGCCGCCGCCAATGTGCCTCTGGTCACGCTGTTTGGGCCCACCAATGCCGAGAAGTTTCGGCCGCTGGTGAGTCGTGGCCGCATCGTCCGGGCCCAAGACCATGGCGGCGACGACATGGCGGCGATTCCGGTCGGGCCGGTCGCGGCGGCCTTGGAGGCGGTGCTGGACGGTTCGGATTGATCCGGCAGCTCCGGCGGCGCGTCCGTCGACCGCTTCTGTCCAGGGTGGGTCTATGCTAAGCGAAAGGCCTATCGTGTCGACCCGCCGCCAGCCAGAGTGGTCATGCCGTCATTTTCCGGGACCCAACTCACCTGCCTAAGGGGCGATCGCCTCGTCTTCTCGCATCTGTCGTTTTCCTTGGACAGTGGCGAGGCGTTGATTCTGACCGGACGGAACGGCAGCGGCAAGACCAGTCTGCTGCGGCTTATGGCCGGTCTTGCTCGACCATGGCAGGGCGACCTGCGTTTCAACGGCCAGGCCATCGCCGAAGACATGGAGTTACACCGGCAACGGCTGCGTTATGTCGGGCATGCGGAGGCGATCAAGCCGGTGTTGACCGCGTCCGAGAATCTGGCGGTGTGGGCCCATTTGGCGGATGCCGGGCGGTCGGATGCCGGGCGTTTGGGAGCCGTTGATCCGGCTGCGCGGGCGCACGCGGCGTTGGATTGGTTCGGCATCGGGCACCTGGCGGATGTGCCTTGCCAGGTCCTCTCCGCTGGGCAGAGACGCCGCGTCGGTTTGGCTCGGCTCCTGGTTACCCCGGCCCCGCTATGGCTGCTCGACGAGCCGACCACGGCGCTGGACCGTACTGCGGTCGGTCTCCTGAACCAGGTGATCGCCGATCATAGGGCGCGCGGCGGTTTGGTGGTGCTATCGACCCACGCGGATTGGCCAATCCCGAACGGCATTGCCTTGTCGTTGGACGACTTCGCCGGCTTGGGGCCGATTGTGGTGGACGGTGACGACGACGAAGCTGGCGCCAACGACGCGCCGGGCGAGGTCGGAACGGACCACGATGGGGCCGGCGGGGCCCCGCCCCAGGCGCAGGCCCGCGTAGATCCGGAGCATCGGCCATGATCGCATTTCTGCGTCTGGTTCGGCGGGATCTGCGGCTGGCCTTTCGTCAAGGGTCCGATGCCACCACCGCATTGGTGTTCTTTGTTCTGACTGTGGTGATTTTTCCGTTTGGTGTGGGTCCGGAGCCGAACATTCTGGCCCGTATCGCCCCGGGCATCCTATGGGTCGCGGCCTTGTTGGCGGCCCTGCTGTCGCTGGACCGGCTGTTCCAGGCTGACCAGGACGACGGAAGCCTGGACCAGCTTGCGCTGAGTGGGCCGCCGCTGGAGATCGTGGTGCTGGCAAAGGCCGCCGCGCATTGGCTCATGAGCGGCCTGCCGCTGATTGTCGCGGCGCCGGTGCTGGCCGTCTTGCTGCAGATGCGCGACGGCTTCGACACGCTGCTGCTTTCGCTGCTCGCCGGTACGCCGCTGCTGAGCCTGATCGGCACGATCGGCGCGGCGCTGACACTGGGGGCGCGGCGGGGTGGCGTACTGATCTCTCTCTTGATCCTGCCTTTGTACATCCCGGTGCTGATTTTTGGCGCCGGGGCGATCGATGTCGCACTTGCTGGCCTGTCGCCGCGGCCACATCTGCTGTTCCTGGCCGGTATGTTGGCGGCTGCCCTGCCGCTGGCGCCTGTTGCCGCGGCGGCCGCCCTGCGCCAGGCCTTGGAGTGAGACCAAGGGACCATGATGCATACGATCACAACCTTGGCCCACCTCGATGCCTTGTACGGGCGGCCGAACGACGCGTCTGTGGTCAAGGAGGTCGACCGGGTCACGCCGGACTACGCCGCCCTGATCAAAGCCTCGCCTTTCTGCGCCTTGGCGACGGTGGGACCGGAGGGGTTGGACTGTTCGCCACGCGGCGATAGCGGAGACGTTGTGCGGATTGCCGATGAGCGTACGCTCCTGTTGCCGGATCGTCGCGGCAACAATCGAACGGATTCACTGCGGAATGTCGTCCGCGACCCACGGCTGGCGTTGCTGTTTCTGATCCCGGGGTCTGGCACCACGTTGCGCGTCAATGGGCGTGGCCGCGTGTCGATCGATCCGGCTCTGCTGGAGGCGTTCGCCATCGACGGGCAGGCACCGCGCAGTGTGCTCGAGATTGCCGTCGAGCGCGTCTATTTCCAGTGCGCCCGTGCGATCGTTCGTTCTGGCTTGTGGGTCCCGGACCGGTACGTTCGTCCAGGGGATCTTCCTACTCCGGGCCAGATTTTGGCGGCGTGCAGTGACGGTCAGGTCGGAGGTGAGGCGTACGATCGGGCTTGGCCGGAACGGGCCCGGCGATCGCTCTGGTGAGGTACGGCGCTGGGGACCACGGGCGGACCGAGTCGAGACGGGTTTCTGCAGATCGGGCTTTGACCGAATGCGGCGATGGCAGTGGCGGATGCGGTCCGAAACCGGCATAAATATGTATGGCGTGCCGGCGACAAGGGGTCTCTCGGCTTGTTTCGACCGTTTCCCGCGTGCAAACTCGTGTTGCTCTGCAAACGGCCCGAACAAAGTGACCCCGCATGTCCAAATCGGTGGAACAAACAAAAGTCACCCTCGATGTCCTCAGATCGCAGTCGCTCACCAATGTGGTGCGGTCCGAGGTCGAGGGTTTGATCCTGAACGGGGAATTGGCACCGGGTGACCATGTCAGCGAGATCGGCTTGGCCAACCGGTTGCAAGTCAGCCGTGGGCCGGTGCGGGAGGCCTGTCGCGCCCTGGCAGGGGCCGGGCTCTTGGAGTACCGGGTCAATCGCGGGTTCTTTGTGCGCAAGCTGAGCATGGCGGAGATTGCCGATGTCTATGACGTTCGGGCGTGTCTTGCCCGCCTGGCTGGTCAGACCTTGGCGCAGCGCATCGGCGATGACGAGGTGGCCCATCTGGCTGCGCTGATCGATGGCATGGACGAGGCCAACGCAACCCGCGATGTGACGCGATTCTACGAATTCAATATGGAGTTCCATAATCGGCTGATTGAATTCACCAAAAATGGCAAATTGCTTCGTATTCACAATGATCTAATGAAAGAATTACATGTCTATCGGCGGCGTGGTTTGGTTGCGGGGCATGACACCGAACAATCCAACCGGGAACACCGATCGATTCTGGAAGCGATCAAGGCGCGCGACGCGGAGCGGGCCGGATCGGCTATGGAGCACCATGTGCTTCAAGGCAAGGCGCGCTTTCTAGCGGCAACGGCTGGAGACGCGGCCTGATCTTTGGAGGTGGGGTACGCATCATGTCGATGGCGTACGATAACGATGTCCATCTCTGGTCACGGGGGTTGGCGTCCCGATTGCGCCAGGGCTTTGACGCGCTCGACCTGGCACAGGTGGCGGACCAGGTTGAGGACATGGGCAATTCCGGACGCCGGACCTTGGGGTCCCGTTTGGGGATGCTGGTTGGTGACGGTGCGCACCCCGTGCAAAGCGATGTGCTAGCTTCCGGCCCGAAACTCGGGAAAGAATAACCCGGCCGTCTTGGCCGATGCCCTGCCGACCGCTTGGAGCGCGGGGTAAGCTCTGGCCTTATGCGCTGGAGCGTTTGGGCGACGGCGGGGATTGGCTCGGCTGGGGCAAGACCTGATATCCTCCGTTCCGGTTACGGCACAGCAAAAGGGCTGGGCCGGGCGCCTGTGATCGGAATGCGGGAGCGAGGCATGCGTGGGATCGACGCGGAACGGGTGTGGCGCAACATCATGGCCCTGGCGGCGGTCACGGATCCAGAGCGGCCTTACACGCGGCGCGCTTTTACGGCCCGGTTCCTGGATGGCCGACGCTGGCTGACCGAGCGCTTCGAGGCGGCGGGTCTTGCTGTCAGCATGGATGTCGCCGGCAACCTGATTGGGCGCTTGCCGGGGCATGACCCGGCGGCGAAACCAATCGTGGTCGGCTCGCACATCGACACGGTACCGGACGGCGGCCGGTTCGACGGCATTCTGGGCGTGCTGGCTGGGCTTGAGGTGGTCGAATGCCTGCGCGCTGCCGGCGAGACGCTGCGTCACCCGCTCGAGGTGATCGATTTCCTGGCCGAGGAACCGTCGGACTACGGCGCGTCGTGCATAGGCAGCCGCGGCATGATCGGCACGCTCGACGCGGCGTCGCTGGCGCGCGCCAACCCCGACGGGGAGCCGTTGCACGCCGCCATCGCGCGCATGGGCGGTGACCCGACGCAACTCGACCGGCCGTTGCGGCAGCCAGGCGACATCGCCGCGTCGCTGGAGCTGCACATCGAACAGGGCCGCGTGCTGGAAACCGCTGGTCTGCAGGTCGGTGACGTCATGTCCATTGTCGGCATCGAACGGCATTCTGTCACCGTCGAGGGACGCGCCGACCATGCTGGCACAACCCCTATGGGCCTGCGCCGCGACGCTCTGGCCGGTAGTGCCCAAGTGATCGCCCGAGCCGAGAGCCTGGCGCGGGACCTGAACCGAAACGGCGATTACTTCGTCGCGACGGTGGGTCGGCTGGCCGTCACGCCCAATGCAGCCAATGTGGTGCCAGGCCGGGTGGAGATGACGGTGGAAATCCGCAGCACGCGGGAAGCGGCGTTGGCTGATTTCATGGCTGCGCTCACCGGGTTCGCGGAGCCGGTGTGCGCCGAGCGTGGCCTGACCTATTCGAGCCACCGCATCAGCCTATTGCCGCCGACGCAATGTGCGCCGGTGGTGCGCGAGGCTGTGGGTGCGGCGGCGGCCGAACTCGGTCTGCGGTTGACGGCGCTTGCCAGCGGTGCCGGGCACGACACGATCCAGATGGCGCGTCTTGGACCCGCCGGTATGGTCTTCATCCGCTCCGCCGATGGTCGCAGCCACGCACCGGAAGAATGGAGCAGCCAAGACGATGTGGCCGCCGGCGTGGCGTTGGTGCTCGCGGCCGTGCGCCGGCTCGATCGCGCCTTGCCCTGACTGCAGGGCACTGTTGTCGGTGCCCGTGGCGGTTCCGCAACCGGCTTGCCTGGCGTAAGATGACAAGCGATCGGATTGGGGTGAATGGTCGCAACGACTAGCCGGACGGCTGGCATGGGGACATCATGTTCCGTTATTTCGAACGTTTGGTCGAACCCTTTCCGGCAGACGGGCCGCAGACGCCACCCGCCGGCCTGTTCGCCTTCTGTTGGCATCACAGCAAACCGGTGGCGCCGTTTGTCGCGCTCATGGCCCTGTTTTCGGCGCTGATTGGCGTTGGCGAGGCAATGCTCTTCGCGTTTCTCGGCAGTATCGTCGATTGGCTGACGGAACGCGACCGGGCCACCTTCCTGGCCGAGGAGGGGTGGACACTGGCGACCATGGGCGTGTTCGTGGTGGTTGTCCTGCCCGGCATCGTCTTGCTGCAGAACTTCGTCGTGCACCAAGGTCTCTTGGGCAATTACCCCATGCTCATCCGCTGGCAGAGCCATCGCCATCTTCTCGGTCACAGTCTGGCGTTCTTCGCCGAGGAGTTCGCCGGCCGGGTGGCGACCAAGGTGATGCAGACCTCGCTGGCGGTGCGCGAAAGCGTTATGAAGCTGTTCGACATCCTGGTGTATGTGGTCAGCTTTTTCATCGCCATGGTGTTCGTTGCCGCATCGGCGGATTGGCGCCTGATGATCCCCATGCTGGTCTGGTTGGTGGTGTACGTGACACTGTTGTGCGTTCTGGTGCCGCGGCTCGGCAGAGTGGCCCAATTGCAGGCCGATGCCCGGGCGGTGATGACCGGTCGTATCGTCGATAGCTATACGAACATTTCGCTCGTCAAGCTGTTCTCGCACGCCCACCGCGAGGAGTCGTACGCCCGGGAGGGTATGGACGCGTTTCTGGAAACGGTGTACTGGCAGATGCGTCTGGCCTCGGTGCTGAGCGCCACCCTGTACTGGGCGAACAGCCTGCTCGCCTTCGCGGTCGCGGCGATGGCCATCGCGTTCTGGCTGGAGGCCGCCATCAGCCTGGGCGCCATTGCGGTCTCGGTCGGGCTGGCGCTGCGGCTGAACGGCATGTCCTATTGGATTATGTTCGAACTGTCGACATTGTTCGAAAACATTGGCACGGTCGAGGATGGCCAGCGGTTGTTGGCGCGCCGTCACGGCGTGGTTGACCGGCCGGCCGCGGGAACGCTGGCCGTCCCCGAAGGCCGGGTTGCGTTCGAGTCCATCCGTTTCCACTACGGCAAGCACGGGGGGCTGATCGAAGACTTGAGCCTCACGATTCAGCCTGGGCAGAAGCTGGGCCTGGTCGGACGGTCCGGGGCCGGCAAATCGACCCTGCTGAACCTGCTTTTGCGTCTGCACGACCTGGAGGGCGGTGTGATCCGCGTCGACGGCCAGGATGTTTCCGCGGTCAGCCAGGAGTCGTTGCGCGCGCAGATCGGGGTGGTAACGCAGGACACATCGCTTTTGCACCGCTCGATCCGTGAGAACATCGCCTACGGCCGTCCGGATGCCACCGAAGCGGAGATCGTAGAAGCGGCACGGCGCGCCCGGGCGGATGAGTTCATTGCCGACCTGGTCGATGCCCAAGGGCATGTCGCCTACGAGGCTCAGGTCGGAGAACGCGGTGTCAAACTCTCCGGCGGGCAGCGCCAGCGCATTGCTATTGCACGCGTGTTTCTCAAGGACGCGCCGATCCTGCTGCTGGACGAGGCGACCTCGGCCCTGGACTCCGAAGTCGAGGCGGCGATCCAGGACAGCTTGTACGATCTCATGCGTGGCAAGACCGTGATTGTGATCGCGCACCGCCTGTCCACCATTGCCGCGCTCGATCGCCTGGTGGTGATGGACCAAGGCAGCATTGTGGAAGACGGTAGCCACGAGCAGCTTCTAGCCCTCGGCGGCCTGTATGCCCGGCTTTGGCAACGCCAGTCCGGTGGGTTCCTCGATGACGGTCTGCGTGATCAGGCTGCCGCATGACAGCAGGCTGCACTGCCGATTTCATTGACGGCAGGCGCGGCGTAAGGACTGGATCGGGCGGGCAGACCCCTGCAGCGGCAGCCGGGTTGTATGCGGGCCGGCGGCGATGGTCACTTCGGTGCCGGCGGCCAGCCGATCCAGCAGGAGAGCAGTGTTGCCGACCTGAGCGACCAGGTCATGGCTGGCTTCCAGGACCTGGTCGAGTCGGCGCGCCGGTAAGGTTTCGCGGATGCCGTCGATCGTGATTGTCACTGCGACGGTCGTCGGGGGGGTGGTCTTGACGTCGGCCGACGGCTGCCATTCCGGCACATCCATGACAACGGTGATGTCGGGCCGTGTTGTCAGGCAGGTGAGAAGCAGGCCCGAGTACTTGTATTCACCGTCGCGCACCAAGCCGGCGCGCAGCCCATCGGCCATCCAGCGGTACGGGAGGCGGCCGTCGGACGCGGTTGGCGTGTTCACCGGAACCGGTACCTCGGTCACGATCGGGCCAACCGGCGCAGGCACGGCCGGGGTGCGGATCGATGCCGGGGCCGGCGTTTCGTTCGATTGGTTCACTAGCGGTTGGTTCCCATCGGTGGGTGCTGCTTCGGCGGCGGCCGTTTCCCTTGGCACGGCATTGGCGGGAGGCTCCCGCACCAGGAGTGCGGCCGTGTCCGTTCGAGTCAAACCATCCGGTCCCGTTGCGTCCGGTCCGTGTGCCAGTGCCGGTTCGGTCATTGCCTCATCCGTCGCTGGTTCGGTGCCGGGTGGGGTCACGGCCACTGCCCCAATGGTTGGCAAGTCGGGTGCCACTCTGGCCGCTTCGGCACCGGCGTTAAGCCCGTTCGGCCCCGGGGTGCTCGACGCTTCGCTGGGTTTGCGCTTGGGCGCTGGCGGCGTGCGGACCAGGGAGAGCGCGGCGTTGACGCCGGGTTTCTGGCGAGGTGTCGGCACGTCGGTGACCAGGGCGGCTGGCTCCCGCAGGGCTTGATCGAGAATGGACGGCACGTCGGACACGGTTGGCGTGCGAGGCGCGTCGCCATTGCGCAGGTCGCGCGGCTCCGACGACAACGGCTTGGCTGCAGCCACGACCGCCGCCGTGGCCTCTGTTGCCCCGTCAGCGTTGGCGCGTGTTGCCGCCAGGTCGACCGGGGTTTCCCCCGGTTTGCCGCGCGGCCGGGGCACGTCGGCCTCAGCCATCCGTGTCTGCGGTGCGGCGCGATCGGGCTCGGTGGGGCCGGGTTTCGGAGCCGGTGTCGGTAGGTCGGTCGGTGAGGTGGGAGCGTCCTCAGTCGGGTTTGAGGACGGGGGGGGTGGTGGCAATGTGGCCAGTCGAACGGTTTGCCGGCCGCGCGGTGCACTGCCGCGCCGGGCGATCGACACGTCCGGCCGGGCGTCGGGGCAGCGCTCGATCAAGCTGGTCAGGGCCTGTCGATTGGGTGCCAATGGGAATGTCTGGATGTCTTCCAGGACAGTGCGGCCGCTGCGCCTCCGGTCGGGCACGATGGCCATCAGCGTCAGCTCACGGCTGTCCAACAGCTTACCGACGACCAGGGCGCTCAGCCGTTCAATGACGATGGCACCAACACGCCGTGGGGCGTCGTAGAAATAGGGCCCCTCGCCGTCAATGCGGAGCGCCAGGACTGGGCGTTGACGGTTCGGCGCCACCCGTCCGGGCCCGTCATAGCGCAAGGCGAGACCGCCGACCGCACGACAGGACAAGGCCAGGGCCCTGCCCTCCGATCGCAGCACCACGGGGGCGTCCAAGTCGACCTGGGCGGCGGCGGACCCGGTTAGCCCACAAATCAGGGCGATGGTGGCACAAAGGGAAGGGCGGTTGGGTCGTGGCATGTTGGCGGCAGCGGTTTCGGAGTAAACAGACCCAAGAGTATCACTGGTCCGGGCTGTCCCGTCCATTGGGCCCTTCGCCGCTGATCCGCAAAAACCGCGTGCCGTGGTACGGTTTTAATTAGAAAGCCGCTGATCAGCTGTGATAAATGCTGCGCGCAACGGCGCGACGACAAGAGACGAGGCGGTGCCATGAGCGAATCTTTAATTATGCTTGGCCGGCACATCCGGGCCTTTGTATTGACCCTTTTGGTCGTTTACCCGATTTCCACACTGGGTCTTGCCCAGACGGGGGAAACGGGTGGCGAGGCAGCGGTGGCATCGGACGCGTTGTCGGCCACACCCAACTTCCGCGATCTCGTGGATCGGACCGGGTTTAAGATCGATACGGTGGTGGAAGGCCTGGAGCCCCTGCCGATCTACTGCGTTGCTTTCGAGCCGGTCGAATTTCCGAGCCGGGAGGCAAGGGTTGCGGCGGCCCAAAGCATCGATCTGTATTTCCGCGAGCGTGGCACGCCCTGGTACGACCTGGTCAGCCAAGGCGAATGGTGGATGCTGAGCGAACTGGCGGCCATCGACGAGGGCGTGTCCCGCTTCACGTCGCTGTTCAATCTGAAGATCGAGGGCGTGGACGTCCACATCCTGCCGGTCCCCGCCATGGAAATCGAGCTGACGCCGATCCATGACATCGACGACCCGGACTACAACCCACCGTCCACCCTGGCGCTGCTGTTGGAGGATTACGGTTTCCGTATCGTATTCATAGAAGAGGAGACCACCCTGCTGGGCCCTGAGGCCAAGGTTCTACTGCGGCGTACCAAAATCCTGGACGAAACACAGCGCCGGTCTATTAAAAGACGCGTCGACGACTACTTGAATGATCACCCGGACGGCTGGTCCTGGGCCTATCTGTTCGACCGCATTTTCCTAAACACCTTGATGGGCATCGAAGAAGGTTTTATGGAGCTGAGTTCGGCCCAGGGCCTGGAACTGCATGACGTGATCGTGCATGTATCGTGGATTCCGATGGTGAGCACGCGGGCCCGCTTGGTCGGTGAAAGCATGGTGGGCTATCCGCCTCCGCCATGCGCGTGAACCGGGGATCGTTCGGATTTTGCAGATCCGCCGCCGCGTTTCCGCGTGTCAGGCACCGGCGCTGTGTCGGAACTGGCTGTGCATTCGGGCGAACATGTCGTTGCTCACATGTCGGCCGCACGAACAGTCCTGCGGGCAGCGCCAGCGTGTCGCCCTGGCGCCTGCCAGCCTGCGCCTCTGCGTCCGTGGCCAACGCAAGAACATCCAGTACGACGGGCAGGTGACGGCCATGGATGTCACCGACGACCAGATCGAAGCCATGATTTGATCGACGGCAGGGTGGTGGGCGGCGCCTTCTCGGCGCCATGGGTGTGCATGGGTGGTTTTGATGTGCTGCCGTCGGGTCAGGTGACTTGGGGCTTCCCCGCCGAGGATGCCATCGCGACGGTGTCGCGTTCTCCCGCACCGTCCTCAACTCGCTTCGTGTCACCACCGCTGTGGTGATCATGTTGTTGACCGTTCCCCCGGGGGATGACCCGGATCTGGTGTTGGCCGTGTTGATGCGCGGGAAGGCGCGTTATACCAACGGCCCGAAACACTGACCGGTCCTCGGGCCGCCCTGTTTCGGAGCGCCGGCCTCCGTGCCGGCCGGACCGCCGGCTTCCAACCGGCCCGGACCACGCCCAGCCGCCGGCCGCCAAGATGGCGGCGGTCCAGCCGGTACGGATGCCGGCGCTCCTCGTTCAGCGCCGAAACCGACCGTGTCATCAATGCGGGCCATGGGTGTTATGTGCTGTTCGAGACCGCGAACCCGCGCCATGGCCACGAGCGGCGTGTGCTCCGCGACCACCGCGCTGACATTCCGAATGGCCGGCCGAATGGCCAGCCGAATGGCCGGATTTTGGTGTTCGAGGTGTTCGCCTCCCCCACCAATGTCGTCGAACCCGCGGCTCAGGTGGCGAAACGCCCGCGGCGGGTTGTCGTCACCTCCGGACTTGGACCAGTTATGGCCAGGACGAACTGCAGCTTGTGCACCTTCGCCGGCTTTGGCGCCGTCAACCTGGACATCGCCGACATCAAACCCAGGACCTTGTCCGAATGGGTGGTGCTGGCGTCCGTTTGACCATGGCCCCGTATCGGAGTGCAACAGGATCAGGGAAGGCAGGGTGGGTTGGTTCTCGCCGTCTGAACCGGATCGCCGGCTTCCCGGTTGTACGCTGTACTTCCGTCTTCGAAGACCTTCAGATTGATTTGCTCATTGTCCCAATGACCGGCATGGCGACCCATTTGGCCACGTTTACATCCACAATGGCAACGCAAACGCGAAATGGTACGCATCCAATGGATAGTGATCCAATCGTCCGACCGGTAATGTGACGAGCCACAAGCTGCCAACACGATGGCACGGCGATGATCTGGGCTAAATCGTTGCTATGCACCGGGCGAGCGCTTCGGGTTGCCGCGCCGATCCGGCCTTGCTTATGCTCAACGATCCGCTTTGGGGCGGCGATCATGACACGCAGGGCATCCCGACCTGGTTGGCTGGAGGGGCGGGCGTTCGGCCGGCGAAGCATGGGGGAGGCGAGGCATGGGATATCCGTGTTGGCGACGACGGTGGCTCTCCGGCATGGCGGTGCTGTCCGCTCTGATCACCGGTTGCGCCATGGCGGCTCCGGACTCGGGTGTCGGTCGCCAACTGATCATTATGACGTGGTCGGAGTATACCCATCCGGATCACGTGGCAGCGTTTGAGGCGGAGACGGGGGTGACGGTCCGTTTCGTCTACTACAAGTCCGATACCCATCGCGACCGGATGGTCGGCGAAACCCACGGCCGCGGCGTCGATCTGATGGTCGTGGAGGGGTCCAAGCTTGCCGTTTACCGCAAGCGGGACTGGATTGCGCCGATTTCCGCCGACCGAATCCCGAATCTGCGCCACATCGCGCCGCGTTGGCGGCGAGCCTACCCGGCCGCCGAGACTCATGCCGTACCCTATTTCTGGGGCACCCTCGGCATCATCTACCGCCGTGATCTGGTGGCCGAGCCGATCCTGTCTTGGCACCACTTCTATACGCCGGACGATCCCACCCTCATCGGCCGCATGGTTCTCATCCAAGACCCAATCGAGGTCGTCGGCACCGCCCTCTTGGCTTTGGGATCCAGCTTCGGCGCGACCGATCCGGCGGCATTGGACCGGGCGGCTGAGCTTTTGCAGGCCCACCGCCCCTATGTGCACAGCGACAACTATCTGAATTTGGACGAAGAGTCGGCGGTCGTGCGCGGCGATGTCCATGTCGCCATGATGTACAGCGGCGACGGATTGGTGGTGCAGAGCCATCACCCAGAGCTGGTCTACGTCACGCCTGAGGACGGCACGGTTCTCTGGATCGACTATTGGTGCTTGGCGCGCCACGCCCAGGCGCCGGACTTGGCGGTCCGGTTTATCGATTTCATCAACGAGCCATCCCGGGCGGCAGAAGCCGCGCAATACTTCCACTATCCGACTCCCAATCAGGCTGCGGAGATGCTCCTGCCCGCGTCGTTTCGTGGCGATCCGCAGGTCTATCCGCCGGAGGACCTGATCGAGATGTCAGAGCGATTCGAAACACCGGATCCGCGCAGCCTGCGCCGGCGCAACGAGATTTACTCGCGCATCTATGATGCCGGACCGGCGCCACAATGAAGCTCTCGCCCAAGCTTTCGGCCATTCTCCTGCCCGTTTTGGCCTTGCCTCTGGCAGCCGTTGGTTTTCTGGTTTACTGGGATCTTAGCCGCGCGGCGGTGCATGGGGCGCTGAAGGAAATCGATGCCACGCTGGCCAAACATGCGACGGTGATCGAAACCTTGGTGGATGCGGCGCGCTCGAATGTCACAGTGCTGGCCGGGTCGCTCCGCTTGGAGGAATATCTTAGGGCGACGGACGACTACGACCGATATCTTCTGTATCAACCGTCATTACTCGAGGAATTTTCAATTCTTCAGTCTGTCCATCCTGAATACTATGAAATTCGGGTTCTTCTAGAGAATGGCGACGAAGACGTCCGGCGGACCAGCCGGCCGCTCGGCAACCACCGGGAGAACGAGCGCGATCAGGCCTATTTCCAGCTTGCCGCATCGGAAACGCCCGATCGGGTGCACGCCGTGGTCGCCCGCAATCCCGACACTCGAACGGTTGCCCTCTATGTGATCCGCCAGGTTCGATCCATCGACGTGGTCGATGATCCCGTCACGGCGGTTCCGCGGCTGCGGGGTTATCTGGTCGCTACGGTCGATCTCGAACCCTGGGCCAGGTCGGTCCGCCGGGACCGGATCGGCGACGCCGGGTTCGTCGAAATCCTCTTCGGTCCCGATGCCGCACCTTGGAACGGCCGACCCTCGGCGGATCACTGGACGGTTCACCCATCTCTCGCCGATTTAGCGGCAGCCGACCGGGACCCAACCCGTCTCGTGCCGATCGAGGACCCCACCACTGGCCGCCGCGTTATGATCCGCAGTCTTGCCGCGTTGCCCAATCTCACCCTGGTTGCAATCCTCCCGGAGGCGGAATTGACCGCGGCCGCAACCCGCGTCGGGCTGAGTGTGGCGGCCATCGCGGTCGGAACCCTGATCATCATGGCGTTGTTTCTTTTCTTTGCGCTGGAGCAGGTGATCCTGCGGCAGATCCGGACGGTGCATGGCGCTGTTCGTGCGGTCGAACGCGGCGAGGCTTTGCCTGCGGCCGAGGTCTGGACCGCCGATGAATTGGGTGATCTGTCGCGGGCCTTCGGTCACATGCACCGCAGCATCGTGCTGTACCGGAAAGAGCTGGAACACCGGCTCGAGGCGGCGGAGGCGGGCAACCGCGCCAAATCCGAGTTCCTCGCCAACATGAGCCACGAAATCCGAACGCCGATGAACGCCATCATCGGCATGAGTCAACTGGTGCTGCAAACGCCGCTGGACAAACAGCAGCGAACCTATGTCACCAACACGTTCAATGCGGCCAATGCCTTGATGGGCATCATCGACGACATTCTGGATTTCTCGAAGATCGAGGCCGGGCGGCTTGACATCGAGCATGTGCCGTTCCGTTTGGATGAGGTGATCGACGGCCTGTCTCAAATCATCACCGTCAAGACACGGGAGAAGGGTCTCGAGTTTCTCATCGCCGTTGCGTCCGACGTTCCGCTGGACCTGGTCGGTGACCCGTTGCGGCTCGGTCAAGTGCTCATGAACCTGACCAACAATGCGGTGAAATTCACCCACACCGGCGAGGTCGTCCTCCGCGTTTCACGCTTGTCTGCCGCGGAGCCCGGCGCCGCCGTCGATCGGGTCGTTCTGGCGTTCTCGGTTCAGGATACCGGCATCGGCATTGCGGCGGACCAGCGGGCCCGCCTGTTCGAGGCGTTTAGCCAGGCCGATTCCTCGACGACGCGACGGTTCGGCGGCACTGGGCTCGGGTTGGCGATCTGTAAGCGGCTGATCGAATTAATGGGTGGCCGGATCGGTGTGGAAAGTGAATCCGGCGTTGGCAGCACCTTTCGGTTCGAGGTGCCGTTGGGCCGGCGAACGCCGAGCGTGCGGGCCCCGTTGGTCCTGCCGCCGTCGCTGGCCGGTCTACGGGTCCTTGTGGTCGACGACAGCATGATCTCGCGGCTGATCCTGCACGATACGCTGGAGCTGCTCGGCTTGCACTCCGAGGTGGCACAAGACGGAATCCGAGCGCTTGAGCGCATTTCGGCGGCGGATCGTGCCGGGCAGCCATTCGGGTTGGCGCTCGTGGATTGGAAGATGCCGGGCCTGGATGGTCTGGAAACCGTCAGGCGCATCCGGGCCGATGCCAAGCTTGGCCACCAACCCAGGCTTATTCTGGTGACGGCCGCGCGGCGGCCGGAGTCCGCAGACCTATGCCGGTCGCTCGATATCGACGGATTTGTGCTCAAACCGGTCAACACGTCGGTGATGTTGGATGCGATCGTGGATGCATTCGGTCAGACCAGGTCCATGGTGCCGTGCCAGACGGCTGCGGCGGAAAACCTTGGTCACGAGATTGCCTGGCCGATTCGGGGGGCGCACCTTCTTTTGGTCGAGGATAATGAGGTGAATCAATTGGTGGCCCGCGATCTGCTCGAACGGGCGGGCCTGCGGGTCACGGTCGCAGGCAATGGGGCGGAGGCGCTCGCAGTGCTTGGCACCGAGGCATTCGACGGTGTCCTCATGGACCTGCAGATGCCGGTCCTGGACGGATTGACGGCGACCCAGCGGCTGCGCACGATTTCCAGCTTTCGGGATTTGCCGATCATCGCCATGACAGCCAGCGCCATGGTCGGCGACCGGGAGCGCTGCCTGGCGGCCGGGATGACCGATCACATCCCCAAGCCCCTGGATGCCAAGGTACTTTACGAGAAGCTGGTCACATGGATCCGACCGACAGCGCCGGTGACCGCATTGACATCGGGGCCTTCCAGGGACGGCTCGTCAGCAGTGGCGGCGGTCGCCCGGATATCGGAGATGGAGGGGTTCGACTGTGACGACATTCGCCGGCGTTTTGACCACGACTGTGGTGGTTTTATCACTATTCTGCGCGTCTTCGTTCGGTCGGAGGCCGATGCCGTCGTCCGCGTCAAGGCCGCACTCCGCGCTGATGACCGACAGGTGGCAACGCGGGTGGCACACAGCCTGAAAGGGGCCGCCGCCGGGATCGGCGCGCCTGCGCTCAGCAACTTGGCCGAACAGCTTGAAATGGCCCTGCGGGCCCGTCGAGACCGATCCATTGAACCCCTGTTGGATCAGGTTGAGGGAGCGCTGACTCTCGTTTTAGACAGTGCTGACGCCGTGCTCCGGCGCCCGACGGATTAGGCGGTGCTCGGCGCCGAAACCACCGGCGCGTCCCGAAAGAGCGTCGGACATGTGGCAGCGCCGGCATCCTTGCCGGGCGGACCGCCGGCTGCCAGCCGGGTCATTCCGTCGATCAGTGAGTCGCCAGGATCAGAGCACCGCCGAGCCGACCGACCCACCGAACGGCCGTTGCGGACGCGTCCGGCGGACCTGAAGGTCGGCTCAGCAGCACCGAATCATGTCTTTATGCATTCCGCGCCACGTTGTTGAGGAACGGCAGCCGGCGCACGCTCCGGCCGGTGAGGGTGCGCCAGGCGTTTGCCACCGCGGGCACGATCGGTGGTGTGCCCGGTTCGCCGACGCCGGTCGGAGCCTCGCGGCTGTCGACGATTGCCACCTCGATCGCCGGCATCTCGGTGATGCGCAGCGAGCGGTAGGTGTCAAAATTGCCCTGTGCCACCGTGCCACCGTCTTCCAAGGTCAGTTCCGCGTAGAGCGCATGCCCGAGACCGTATCCAACCCCACCTTCGATCTGGGCGCGGATGATGTTGGGGTTCACCGGCACACCGCAATCGATGGCGCACCACACCTTGTGCACCTTGGGTTCGCCGTCGGGGCCTTCGGACACCTCGGCGATTTCAGCCACATAGCTGTTGAACGACTTGTGCAACGCGATGCCGCGGGCACGGCCGTTTGGCACTGGCCCGCCCCAGTCGGCGATCTCGGCCACGCGCTCCAACACAGCGCGGTGGCGAGGGTGGGCATCACCCAACAAGGCCCGGCGGCCTGCCACCGGGTCGGTGCCGACCAGCGCGAACAGCTCGTCCAGGAAAGCCTCAGTGGCATGCGCCGTGTGCGTGTGGCCAACCGAGCGCCACCATAGCACCGGAACGCCCGCCTGCATATTGTGCACGGTCACACGGAAGTTGGGGATGGCATAGGGCAGGTCGCGGGCGCCTTCGACCGAGGTGGAGTCGATGCCGTCCTGGATCATCATGTCGAACGGCGAACCGGCGAGGATCGATTGGGTAGCGATGGTCTGGTCCCAGGCCGTGATCGTGCCAGAAGCATCAATGGCGCCGCGCAGGCGATGCACGGTGAGCGGGCGATAACGGCCGCCGCGGAGGTCGTCTTCCCGGCTCCACACCAGTTTGATGGTGGCGTCGCCGCCGAGCGCGCGCAACGCCCCGGCCGCCTCGGCGGCAAAGCCGCTGTCCGGTTGGGCGCGCCGCCCGAAGCTGCCGCCGGCCAACATGGTGTGCACCAACACCTGCGCGGGGTCGAGGCCCAGATTGCCCGCGATAACGTTCTGGTCCACCGTCGGCAATTGGCTGCCCAGCCAAGCATCCACTCGGTCGCCGCGCCGCGCCAGCACGGCGTCCAAAGGTTCCATGGGGGCGTGGGCCAGGTAAGGAAACTCGTAGACGGTTTCGAGGGTGCGCACGCCGTCGGCCGCCAGGGTCCCCTCCGCGTCGCCGCGCACGGTTGCTGGCAGGCCGGGGCGGGCGACCGCTTGGTTGTAGGCGGCGAACAGCTCTTCGGAGGACCGCGTCTCGGCCGCACTGTCGTCCCAGGTCACGGAGAGCGCGTCGCGCCCGGTGAAAGCGGCATAGGTGTTCTCGGCATAGACAGCAACACCGCTGGACAGTGTATGCACCGTCACGACGCCGGGGATGGCGAGGGTGGCCGTGGCGTCCACCGATGCCGGTTTGCCGCCGAAGCGCGGAGGGTGCCGCACCGCCACGGTCAGCATGTCATCACGGATCAGGTCGAGGGTGAACTGGGCGCTGCCATCGGTTTTCGCCACTGTGTCCAGTTTCGGTCGGTCGGTACCGATCAAGACGAATTGGCTCGGGTCCTTGAGCACCGGCTCTTCGGGAGCGGTCTGTTGGGCCGCACGGTCGGCAAGGGCGCCGAAGCCGCTGGTTTTCCCGCTCGGTGCGTGCCGCACCTGGCCTGCTTGGACTGTGATCTCCTCCACCGGCACGTCCCAGGCTTCGGCGGCGGCCTCCACCAGCATGGCGCGGGCGGCAGCACCCGCTTTGCGCATCTGAATATAGGAGTTGGCCATGGCCGTGGAACCGCCAGTGCCCTGGACGCCGAAGAGCAGGTTGGCATACGCGGCGACATCCGAGGGGGCGTGCTCGGCGCGCATCTGGCTCCAGTCCGCGTCCAGCTCCTCGGCCACCAATGTCGCTAGGCCGGTAAAGGGGCCCTGGCCAAACTCGATGTGCTTGATCAGCACGGTCACCGTGTCGTCCGGAGCTATGCGGATAAACGCGTTGGGTGCGAACACCGTTGGATCGGAGGACGGTTGGGCCGGCGCGGCGGCTGCACCCGACTGGGGTCGCGCCAAGCCGGGCAGCCAGGTGGCGATCATGAGGCCCGCACCCAGGCCCTTGAGCAGGTGGCGGCGCGAGGCTTGCGGCGGCGCGTTCGTGGTCATGTCAGCCCCCCAGCTTGGCGGCGGCGTTGTGGATAGCCTGGCGAATGCGCACGTAGGTGGCGCAGCGACAAATGTTGCCGTGCATGCCGAAATCGATGTCCTCATCGGTCGGTTTTGGCGTGTCATGGAGCAGGGCGACCGCGGACATGATCTGGCCGGACTGGCAATAGCCGCATTGCGGCACATCGATCTCGCGCCAGGCGGTCTGGACGGCTTCGGCAATGGTGCCGCTGAGGCCCTCGATGGTGATCACCTCTGATCCTTCGACCGCCGAGACCGGCAGGCTGCAGGAGCGGGCGGCGAAGCCGTCGAGATGCACGGTGCAAGCGCCGCATTGGGCGATACCACAGCCGTATTTGGTCCCGGTCAAACGCAGCAGGTCACGGAGGGCCCACAACAGCGGCATGTCGGGATCGGCGTCCAGCGTGGTCGGCTGGCCGTTCAGGGTGAAGGCGATGCGCATGCGCGAAATCTCCCGAAGCGATGCATGCCGGCCAAACGCCGACGTCGAGGGTTCACGGAACACCGATCCCCGCAGTGTCGCACACTCTACCGTTGCGGCGACATGACGCAACGCAGCAGACGATTTAGGTCGATGGTCGAAGCGGGCAGGACGCCGACGGTCCACCCG
Source organism: Azospirillaceae bacterium (assembly GCA_028281465.1). GTDB lineage: Bacteria > Pseudomonadota > Alphaproteobacteria > Azospirillales > Azospirillaceae > JANQJV01. Next base: position 25,233 of record JANQJV010000081.1, read on the forward strand.
CCATCGGACAGGACGGGACCGGCGGCGAAGTGTTCGATGCGCATATGGCCAGGCGGACGTCCGGTGCACCTCAGAGACCGATTTGTTGGTACCGCGACGGTGATCGACGCCGTCTGTCCGGCGGTGAATCGTTGAGGTCCGTTCTCCGGCGTTGGTGGGGCGATGCCGATTGTCGAGGTTGCCCGGCTGTCCGGATTGCGGCAGCATGCCGGACAGCGGCACATCGGCGCGGCTTGGCCGACCTGCGAGGGCGTGGATGGGGCGACGGACGCCATGGATGATTTGAAGGACGCCATCGATGTCTTTGCCCGGTTCGCCATCTTGCCGGCTGCGAGACGGTTGTTTCTCAACCCGCAATCGGTTCGCTCGGGTTCCGCCGGTCCGGTCCAAGTCCGGTTCGGGTCGGGCTGGATTCGCTTCGAATTGATTGTGGAGGATGACTCCCATGTCTATGCCATCGACGTGCGTAGCCATCTGCAGGTGGAAAATGTCGCGGTCCATCTGAAGCGCATGGAGCGTTTCCGCGGCGCCTTCGGCATCTATCGGGACCATGTGGCGATCGGGGCAGTGTCAGGCATCACGATCGACAACGACGCGGTGGCGTTTGCGCACCGCAAGGGCCTCTATGTTCTTGGCGAAGAACGCAGCACCGTGCTGATTCGCAACCGATCCGGGTTCCGGCCGAAGCGGTGGTGATCCGGATTGCTCCATGAGTCGAGCGCGATGGTGATGTGAGCGGGTCCGGACCCAGAGGATGGGAAACGTCGATGCGATGATGGCGCAGTGGTTGGCCCGCAGCGCCGGCGTCCGGGTGTACAGCGTCACGCGAGATCGTCGGCGCGGCGGGATGGACGCGCCCTGCAGATCGATATCCTTGGATGCGACGACGACATCGTGGTGGCGATCGAGATCAACAGCCGCTTGAAGGTCCGGGATGTGGAAGAGCACCGGACGCGCGGTGATCGGTCGTGCGGGCGGCGACCGTTGGCGTGTGCCGGAAAAGCCAAACGGTCAGGAACGCGCACCTTGTCCGAAAGCACGCTCCTCAGAGCGAATGAAATGTCCAGGATCAAGGTCTTGCCAGTGTCTTTGCGTCCCACGAGGACGATACCACGCATTCTCGCTGGCGCGCGCGGCGGCGACTTCTGCTAGCGTCCCCGTGTTGCGTTGGCTGATGTTGCGTTGGCTGATCGTCAGAGGCAGGTCGCTTTGCCATGAAAGTGTTGGTGGTCGGGTCCGGTGGGCGGGAGCATGCCCTGTGTTGGGCGCTGGCGGAGTCGCCCCTGTGCACCGCCCTGTATTGTGCCCCGGGCAATGCAGGCATTGCGCGTGAGGCCACCTGTGTGCCGGTTGCGGCCGACGATGTGGACGGACTGGTCACCTTTGCGCGTAGCGAGGGCATTGGTTTCGTCGTGGTCGGGCCGGAGGCGCCGTTGGTACTGGGCCTGGTCGACCGGTTGGAAGCCGCTGGCATCGCGGCGTTTGGACCCGGTGCGGCCGCCGCGGTGTTGGAAGGCTCAAAGGGATTCACCAAGGCGCTGTGCGATCGGGCCGGAATCCCGACCGCCCGTTATGCCCGTTTTGACCGTCTGGATGCGGCCGAGGCCCATCTGGCCGAGGTGCGACTGCCGGTGGTGGTCAAGGCGGACGGATTGGCCGCCGGCAAGGGTGTGACCATTGCCGACAGCCGCGACGCGGCCCGTCGGGCGGTGGCCGATGCGCTGGTCGGCGATCGCTTCGGTGCGGCCGGCCGCACCGTGATCGTGGAGGAGTTCCTCGACGGCGAGGAGGCCAGCGTCTTCGCCCTGGTCGATGGGCGCGACTGCCTACTCCTGGCTACGGCCCAGGACCACAAACGGGCCCACGACGGCGACACCGGTCCCAACACCGGCGGCATGGGCGCCTACTCGCCGGCCCCGGTCATGACGCCTGCCCTGTGCGAGCGGGTCATGGACACCATCCTCCGACCCACGGTGGCAGCCATGACCGCGGACGGGCGGCCCTACAAGGGCGTGCTTTACGCGGGGTTGATGCTGGTGCCGGGCCCCGATGGCCCGTCGCCGTATCTTCTTGAATACAATGTTCGCTTCGGCGACCCGGAATGCCAGGTGTTGTTGCCGCGCCTGCGCTCAGACCTGCTGCCGGCGCTGATGGCGGCGCGCGACGGCGTCCTCGGCAGCTTCGACCTGCGCTGGTCGTCCGACGCCGCGCTGTGCGTTGTCATGGCGGCCGAGGGCTATCCCGGTCCCTATCGGAAAGGCAGCGTCATCGACGGTGTCGAGGCGGCGGAACGGGAGACCGGGGCCACCGTGTTCCACGCCGGCACCCGGCGCGGCGAAGACGGTGCGCTGCTGGCAGACGGCGGCCGCGTGCTCGGCGTGACCGCGTGCGGCCACAGCATCGCCGACGCCCAGGCCACGGTGTATGCCGCGGTTGACCGCATCCGCTGGGCGGGTGGTTTCTGCCGACGCGACATTGGCTGGCGAGCCTTGAAGGCGGACGGCACTCCGGCGGGTGCGCGAACGGATTAAGCCACACCCGGCCTTTCCCTCGCCAGGCCCGCGGACTATCTTGCGCTCGCAGAGTGTCGTGACCGATGTTGGGGAGGCTGCGGTGGCAGCGGATATCGAGGCGAAACTGAAAGAACTCGGGTTGAGTTTGCCGACCGCCAGCCCGCCGGCCGGCTCCTACGTGCCTTACATCGTCCATGGATCGACCTTGTACATTGCCGGCCAGGTGCCGTTCCGCGATGGCACCATCGCGGTCACTGGGCTTCTCGGCGATGAGGTGAGCCTCGAAGCGGGGCAGGAGGCGGCCCGCATCTGCTTGCTGAACATTCTGGCCCAGGCGAAGGCGGCCTGCGGTGGCGACTTTGCTAAGCTCGACCGATGTCTGAAGTTGGGTGGCTTCGTCGCCTCGACACCGGCGTTTACCGACCATCCCAAGGTGATGAACGCAGCGTCTGAACTGCTTGCTCAGGTGATGGGTGAGGCTGGTCGGCATGTTCGCTTTGCCGTCGGCGCCAGTTCATTGCCGCTCGGTTCGGCCGTGGAGGTCGAAGCGATTTTTGCGCTGGCTTGACGGTGGCGTGCCGGCGTGCCGGACAGCCCGCTCACGGTCCGCGTCGCCGGATCGATCGACCGTATTGCTTCGCGCGATTGGGACTGGTGCGCCGGAGCGGACAACCCGTTTGTCGGCCATGCTTTCCTGAAGGCATTGGAAGACAGCGGATCGGTCGGGTCGGAAGCGGGCTGGCTACCAGTGCACCTTGCGGCGGAAGATGGTGCTGGTCGGGTGTTGGGGGTGGTGCCGCTTTATGCCAAGAGCCACTCCTATGGTGAATATGTCTTTGACCACGCCTGGGCCCACGCATACGAGCGCGCCGGTGGCGACTACTACCCCAAGCTGCAGGTGGCCGTACCGTTCACGCCAGTGACCGGGCCGCGCCTGTTATTGGCGCCAGGGGCACCTGAAGGTGTTGCTGCCGGTCTGATCCGAGCCTTGGAACGGGTGGCGCACACCAACCGGTTTTCCTCCGTGCACGTGACGTTCCCGACAGAGACGGAATGGCAGCGGCTGGGCACCCAAGGCTGGTTGCTGCGCACCGGTCAGCAGTTTCATTGGTTCAACGCCGGCTACACGTGTTTCGACGATTTCCTGAGTGCGCTCAACTCCCGCAAGCGCAAGGCCATCCGCAAGGAACGTCGGACGGTCGCGGACAGTCCGGTGCGCATCCACACCCTGACCGGCGATGACCTGAGGCCGGAGCACTGGGACGCTTTTTTCCAGTTCTACATGGACACCAGTGATCGCAAATGGGGCATGCCCTACCTTACACGTGATTTCTTTCATCGGCTCGGCTCGGTTCTGGCCGACCGGGTGGTGTTATTCCTCGCCGAGGAAGACGGTATGTGGGTCGCCGGGGCGCTGAACCTGCGTGGCAGCGACGCGCTATACGGCCGAAACTGGGGCGCCATTGCCGACTACAAGTTTCTGCACTTCGAGGCGTGTTACTACTGCGCCATCGACTTTGCCATCGCCCATGGTCTGAAACGGGTGGAAGCGGGCGCCCAGGGTGAGCATAAGATCCAGCGCGGGTACTTGCCGCAGCCCACCTTTTCTGCGCATTGGTTTCGCGACCCCAGTTTCCGGAAAGCGTTGTCGGAGTACCTGGATCATGAGCGCGATGCCATGGCCTGTCACCGCGAAGAATTGGGCGAAGCCTCGCCGTTCCGCAAAACCGGCGAGGTGTGCTCTGGCGATGCAGGTCCGAAAGACCCACAATAGGGACGGTGTGAGTGGGCGGGACTGATCATGCCCGTTGGCCCATCGTCAACATCCTCGGGGAGTCGTCGGATGAAACCATTGCACCCGCCCTTGGCCGCCATTGTGGCTGTCGTCGTCGCTGCGGTCAGCGTCGACATGACCGCCCAGGCCGACAACAAAATCTACACCGGCGGGAGATCGGGCAGCTATTTCAATTCGTTTGGACCAAAGATCGATAGTGTTCTGGAGCGTTCGTTTTTCCACTATGACGTTGCCACCAGCGCTGGCAGTGGCGAGAATCTGCGCCGCGTCATCGAAGACCCGAGCGCCATCGGTCTTGCCCAATCGGATGTCTTGGCGTTTGAAACCAGCCAAGACCCATCATGGGCCGAACAGATCGTGATCATCCGCAGTGATGTTGCCTACGAATGTGTGTTCGCCATCACCAGCCCAGACTTCGCCGATCGGCTAAGAAATTGGGGCGATGTGCAGAGCTTCGCGCGCCGGCTGACCATTGCGGTCGGGCCGGAGGCCAGCGGCTCGGCCACCACCCTCCGCTTCTTGCGCAGGCTCAGCGACCGGCTGGCCCAGGCCCGGGTGATGCATATGGAGAACACCGACACGGCCATTGCCACGATCATCGACAGGCAAGCGCAGCTCGGTTTCTTCGTCCAGTTCGCCGACACCGGCAACCCGCGCTTCGAAACCATTAACGACGCCGAGCTGAGTTTCATCCCGGTGATCGACCGCAGCATGCTGCGCCAACGGGTGAACGGCGAGCCTGTCTACAAGGCTCAGGAAGTCAAGGTCACCAGCGCCGGCCTGCTGAGTTGGCGCGGAGTGAAGCGTGTCGTGACCGCCTGCACGCCATTGGTGATCATAACCGGCAGTCCCGACCGGTTTCCCGAAGGCAGCGCCGAGCGGCTGGATCTGGTGGATATGATTGCGGCCCTGCGCGATGCGCCGGTGGAGGAGTTGCGGCCGGATGAGGGCTGGTTCACGGCCCTGCTGGATGATGCTGTGGAACTGTCCGGTCAGGGTCTGGAAACTCTGCTTGAACAGGCCGAGCGTGCCGCGCAGGAACTGCAGCAGTAAGTGTGCGCCTGGTCTTCTGACAGATTGGGCGGACATGGAGCGTCCGCCCGAAGCATGCTCCATACCGCCGAACGCATGGTGACCCTGCTGACCGAAGGCGCACCGGGGATTAGTTCAGTGATTCCAAAATCACGGCGTTCTGACCCCCACCGGCCGACCACGGTACGGCATTGGGCGAGACGCGGCCCATGCACGAAATCGGCGAGGCTTGTTCTGGCGATGCCGGTCCGAAAGACCCACAATAGGGCAGGCATCGGCCGGCACCGCCTGCTGATCCACCAAGAACACCCGTATCAAGACCACCCCTAGGAGTCGTCTTATGAAACCAATGCACATATCGCTGGCGGCCGCATCGGCAGCCGCCGTGTTGGCACTGGGCGTCGGCACCCCCGCCGAAGCTGACAACAAAATTTACACCGGCGGGGAGTCGGGCAGTTACTTCAACTCGTTCGGGCCCAAGATCGAAGCCGTATTGGAGGCTTCGTTTTTTCACTATGACGTCGCCGCCAGCGCCGGCAGCGGCGAGAACTTACGTCGGGTGATCCAGGAGCCGGGTTCCGTTGGCCTGGCCCAAACGGATGTGCTGGCGTTTGAGACCAGCCAGGACGCGTCGTTGGCTGAACAATTCGTGATCATCCGCAACGACGTGGCCTATGAATGTGTGTTCGCCATCACCAGTCCGGATTTCGCAGACCGCCTAAAGACCTGGGGCGATGTGCAGCGCTATGCGCGCCGACTGACCGTGGCGGTCGGTCCAGAGGCCAGCGGCTCGGCCACCACTTTGCGGTTCCTGCGCACGCTCAGTGAAAAACTGGCCGAGGGACGTGTGGCGCACATGAGCGACACCGATGCGGCCATCGCCACGGTGATCGAGAATCAGGCGCAGCTCGGTTTTTTCGTCCAGTTCGCCGACACCAACAATCCGCGCTTTAAGACCATCAATGATGCCGAGTTGACTTTCATTCCGGTGATCGACCGCGCCATGCTCCGTCAACGGGTCAACGGGGAACCGGTGTACAAGGCGCAGGAGGTCAAGGTGACAAGTGCCGGCCTGTTGAGCTGGCGCGGAGTCAGCCGCGTGATCACGGCCTGCACGCCGCTGGCAATCATCACAGCAAACCCTGAGAGCCTGCCCGAGGGCAGCCCGGAGCGCCAGGACCTCGTTGACATGATTGCCGCGTTGCGCGATGCGCCGGCGGCGGATCTTCAGCCGAGCGAGGGCTGGTTCACCGCTTTGCTCGACGATGCCGTGGAGATGTCGGGCCAGGGCCTGGAAAGCCTGCTGGAACAGGCCGAGCGCGCCGCGCAGCAATTGCAGCAGTAAACCGGCACGTCGTCCCCTTATCTCGCGTCGGGTGGGCCTACCGGCCCGCCCGACGTGCAATTCTTGAAGCTCGGACATCGCCCATGACCGACCGCGTGTCGTTGTTCATATCGACGCCGCTTGAAGGCGAGCATGTGGCACGGATCCGTGCCGTTGCCCCCGAACAGGTCGAGGTGGTGCACGAACCAGACCTTTTGCCGCCAACCCGCTTCGTCGCTGACCATGGCGGGAGTCCGGATTTTCGGCGCACGGCCGAGCAAGACCGCCGGTGGCGCCGGCATCTGGGCGCGGCACAGGTCCTGTTCGACCTCCCGCCGGTGGTGGCCGACGACCCGCCGTTCCGGTCATTGATCCCGAATGTGCGCTGGATTCAGACCACCAGTTCCGGTGTGGGACAAAAAGTGCATCATCTGGGCCTGCACGAGACCGAGGTGGTGGTGACCACGGCCCGTGGCGTGCACGCCGAGCCCTTGGCCGAATTCGTCTTCATGGCCTTGCTCAGCCACGTGAAGCGTTTGGAATACCTGAAGTCCGAACAGCGGGCGCACCGGTGGGAACGGTATTGCGGTGATGGCCTTGCGGGCCGGACTCTGGCGATCATAGGGGTTGGTGAGATTGGTCGGCGCGTAGCGGCGATCGGCCGCGCTTTTCGCATGCGCGTTTTGGCGATGAATGCCGTCTATACAGTGAGCCGTGCGACCGATTTGGGCGTGGACGTGCTGTATCCGCCCAGCGAGCTCCATGCCATGCTGGCCGCGGCCGATGTCCTGGTGTTGAGTATGCCGCACACACCGGAAACCGAGCGGATGATCGATGCTGCCGCGCTTGCTGCTCTCAAGCCCGGTGCCATGCTGGTCAATGTGGCGCGCGGCACGGTGGTCGACGAGCCGGCGCTGATCGAGGCGTTGCGCAACGGTCATCTCGATTTTGCCGCTCTGGACGTGACGCTGGTGGAACCCCTCCCGGACAAGAGCCCGTTGTGGGATTTGCCCAATGTCTTGATCAGTCCACATTCGGCGAGCACGGTGGCGCAGGAAAACCAGCGGATCACCGACATCTTCTGCCACAATTTACGTTGCTGGCTGGATGGCCGTCGGGCGGATATGCGCAATGTGCTCGACAAGGCCCGGCTGTATTAATACCAACGGCCCGAAGCAATGACCGGTCCTCGGGCCGCCCTGTTTCGGAGCGCCGGCAGGGATGCCGGCGCTCCTGGTTCAGCGCCGAAACCGACCGTGTCGTCAACGCGGGCCATGGGGATAAGAGGGGCAAAATGGGTGGCAATGGCCCAAGATGACGATTTGCTGAACCTACAACCCATTGATTTGGCTCGAAGAATTCTGGCATCCCTTCGGCACCATCATGATCTGCCACCCATTTTGCCCCTCTTACTTATTTTTTATTTAAGCCGTTGATTTTCTTGGATACCTCTGCGCCGTTGGCGGGAAGGTCCGTTAGAGGATGAACCTCTGGGCGGGTCGTGGCCACATCCCGGAGCGCCGACGCCCCGTCGGCCCAGCCCGTCAACCCGGCACCGCGGCGGGAACACCGGACACCGTCCGCCGTCCGCGGAGCTGTGGCCATCCGACGGCGGCCCCCGCACCGGCGTGCACACGAGGCCGACGAGGCGTCGGCGCTCC
>JANQJV010000134.1 GCA_028281465.1 Azospirillaceae bacterium
CGGTGTCCGGTGTTCCCGCCGCGGTGCCGGGTTGACGGGCCGGGCCGACGGGGCGTCGGCGCTCCGGGATGTGGCCACGACCCGCCCAGAGGTTCATCCTCAGCAGGACGGCGGCAGACGGTGAGAACTAGAGAGACAAACAAACCCGCCAACTCGTCTCATCAGATCACCCGAAGTTTCCCGTTATCCACGGCGAATTGCGGAAGTCGGGCTATCGCCTGCCAACCGAAGCACAGTGGGAGTATGCCTGCCGTGCCGGCACCGCCAGCTCCCGGTATTGGGGTGACGACGAAGCGGCGATAGGTCATTCGCGATGGCGCATGGATAATACCGATGGCCCGCAGTGACGACAGGGTCGGTTTCGGCGCTGAACCAGGAGCGCCGGCATCCCTGCCGGCTGGACCGCCGCCATCTTGGCGGCCGGCTGCGGGGCGTGGTCCGGGCCGGCTGGAAGCCGGCGGTCCAGCCGGCAAGGATGCCGGCGCTCCGAAACACGGCGGCCCGAGGACCGGTCCTTGTTTCGGGCCTTTGGCATACACCCCCGATCGATATCCGCAGTGCCTGTCGATACCGCAGCCTCGCCGACGTGCGATGCACGATCCTGGGCTTTCGGGCCGTCCGATTGTGATGGCAGCTCGGCCAAGCGGCGCGGACCGGTGCGGTCCGCATTTGGTCCAAAGGGGTCGGTTCGGTTCACCCCGGCAAGGACTTGCCAACGACATCATGGTGATCCGACGCGGTGACCAGCGGCCCGCAACGGTCTATCAAACCTCGGCATACGAGCAAGAGCGGGTTCAACACATCCAACCGGCGCACCCAGGTTGGCGGAATGCCGTCGAGGCCGTGCCAGGCCCCATACAGTTGACCAGCGATGGACGCGGTCGAGTCGCTGTCGCCGTCGTGGTTGGCGGCCAAGCTGATACAGGTCCGGTAATCGGCGGCCCGCAGCATGGCATAAACCGCGATGCCCAAGGCCTCTTCCCCGACCCAGCCGCCGCCGAGCCGGGCGATCGCTGCGTCCGGCGGACAACCCGGATCGTCGGCGAGGGAGCGCGCCCGTTCGAGCGCGCCCAGTGTCTCGTCGGCACCCGACCAGTCCCGCGCCAATGCGGCGGCGTGATCGAGTGCCCGCCTCAACGTCATGGTGTCGAGCGCCAGGCGAACGAGAGCCGCCAACACGCCGGCACTGAGATAGCCGCACGGGTGGCCATGAGTCTGCGCCGCGGCCCGAGCCGCCAGGTCGAAGGCGGCCGACGGCGCTAAGGCAGACACCAAACCGATCGGCGCCACGCGCATGACGCCACCGCAGCCCTTGGAGTCGTTGAGCGGTGTTTCAGGCGTGCCGATGGCCCCTTGAGCGCAGGCGGAAAGGCAGGTGTTGCCCGGCGCGCGGCGCTCCCAGAGCACGGCGTGTTCGGCCAATGACCGGCTGCCCGTCCCGGCTGCCGCGGCCCCTGAATAGGTCATGGTCTGAGTCTCGAACCAAGTGAGCGTCGCGGTGCGGATGGCGTTGAGCGCCGCGGCACTGTCGAGCGATCCGTTGGCATCAGCCGCCGACACGAGCCCATCGGCCGTAAACACCGTCATCTGCGTATCGTCGCTGACCAGCAGCCGACCGTCACGCCAAACCGGTGTCTGCAGGCCGTCGGGCCCGTAGCGCTGCCGGATCGCCGCCAAGCTCTGGAATTCGACCGCATACCCAAAGGCATCGCCAACCGCCCCCCCCAGCAGGCAGCCCAGCACACGGCCGGCATGGCCCTGGTCTCCAGACACGGGTCGGCAGCCGCGCACATGCTCTTCCTGGCGCGGGGTCTCGATCGCACCTGGCCTGGCTCGCCGCACCCGGCGCAGCGCATCGTCGGGCGTGGCACCAAGCTCGCACAGAAGCCGCGCCGCCACGGTGCCGGTCCGCCCCAATCCAGCGTGGCAATGCAACACGATCCGTTGGCCACGACGCAGGGTGCGCCTCAGATGATGGCCGGCATGGAGCCAAGCCAGATCGAAGCGCGCGTCCGGCACTTGGCCATCCCGGATCGGCAGATGGTGCCACACCAACCCCTGGGCTTCGGCCGCCTGGCCCAACTGCTGCAGGCTGAACCGATCGAGTTCCGTCGCCTCGAGGCAGGTGACCAGAGTCGTCGCTCCCCAGGCTGCCAGGGCCGCGAGATCATCCGCCAGATCCCCAAGATGCCCAGGACACGGCATCATGCCGATCAGCCCAGGACCGCATGCAACGGCATCCGGACCAGGCGACGCAGGCGAAGACTGCACCGGCTCGGATTGCTCGACCATGGAACGCTGCCTCCCTGCGCCGGCGGCATGGACGATGACCGCGACCACTGTGACCGAGGCCACGGCCAGGCACAAGGCGATCGCATCCGTTCCGAGCGGACCGCCTCCGGCCCCGCTCAAGCACGGGAGCAGACCGTCTCCATTTGCGGTGGCATTGGGACCGGCCTGAACCATGCGCCACCGCGCACGAAAATGGTGGTGGTAGTGCCGTCACGCCATGCTGACCGTCGGGTCGGGTCGGGCCAGGCGACAGACCCGTGCCATGAAAACCAGACGGAATTCGCCTTCCATATCGAGGATCGACCCCACGCGTCGACGGCGGGCGACGGCTTCCGTCCCTCTGGGCGCGGTGTTGGGGTGCCAATATCTCGGCCTGCTCAAGGCTTGATCGCCGGCCCAACGGCACCCCCCTCACCTGCCGGCTGAACGGCACCCTCTCCGACCCGACGTGAGGACCGGCGCTTTTACCGCTCCGACGTGCCCGATCACCCGGTGGGTTCGGAGGGTTCACACACGGCGGCCAACAGAGGGTCATCGGCACCCAACGGGGTCCATGCAGGATTCTCCAGTTGGCCATCGGGAGCAAACCGGCTGGTGCCGGTAATGTCGGCGCGGCGGTGGCCGGCGCAGTCGAACATCTGCAGGCTGGTCGCGGTCGGAACGAAACGGGCCATGAACACCACTTCGGCCATGACCTGATCGGGCACCGCCGGGTTGGTGCGCACCGATGCCCGGTCGACGGCAATGAAGCGGCGCACCGGCGGCACGAGCAGCGTCCAGGGCTGCAGCCAATGCCCCTCGGTGATGGTCTTGGCCACAACCACATGCTCCGGCAGAGCCGCCCGGGTCCGGTCGAACCAGGTCTGCTCAATGCCGACATGCGCCACCAGCATGGAGCCGCCGGCCGCAGCAGGCAGCACCCAGCGCGGCAAGGGAATGCGCAGGATGCGTGTGAGGAACAGCACGCAGCCGCCGACCGCAACGCCGAGCACGATAATCCCCAACAGACCAAGCCACATGGGCGCACTCCCAACCGCCGCCGGGCATGGAATGCCTGCAGTAAGACGGCCTCGGCGGCGGCCGGCTCACGGCAGTTGTCTGGTTCAGCTAACGCTGCGCCCGTAGGCCAGCGCCGATTGCATGGTCTTGACGACGCCGAAGGCATCCTTGAGCTGATTCTGCTCCAGCGCCGACAGCGCATAGGGCATGACGAAGCTGTCTGGCTTGTGGCCGATGCGGATTTGCGCCGCCTGGTGCTCCAGCCGCATGCGGCTGATCAGATCGAAGGCGTGCGAGAGATCGTCCGCCCCGGACGGACTCAACACCCCGGCGTCCCGCGCCGCCGCCAGCCGGTCGCGGGTGCCGACCACCTGCAACCGGCCTTGCATGGCGTAGATACGCGCCAGGTCGACGATCGGTGCCACGCCGTTGTGCTTGAGGTCGATCGATTTCTTGTGCTCACCGCCACGGATCACAGCAAAATCCCAAAACAGGCCCAGAGGCGGCGTCAAGGTCAGCGCATGATGGATCATATGCGCCAGGAAGATGCTGTTGGTGCTCGCGGCCTTCAGCGTCTTGCGCTGCAGGTCGCCATAAAGCGACGTGTCCCCGACGATCGGCCGCAGATCGAACATGACGCTGGCCAACATCTGCGCCATCGGATCCGGCTTGGCGATCCAGCGCTTGAAATACCCGCGCCACACCGCGGCGGCCTGGCGCCACTGCGGATTGCTCGCCATCATGTCGCCGGGGCAATGGACGTAGCCGGCCGCATCGAGTCCATCGCAGACATAGTGGGCAAAACGCTCGAAATACGCCCCATGCTGCTCCGGGTCGTAGGCGTCATCCAGGATCAGGCAATTGTCTTGGTCTGAGACCCCGGTCTGTTCGCGCCGTCCCTGCGACCCACACGCGAGCCAAAGGTAGGGCACCGGCGCCGGCCCAAGTTCACGCTCGGCCATGGCGACCAGTCGATGGGTCACGGCGTCGGCAATGCTGGTGACGATGTGGCCAATGCGGTGCGGCGGCACGCCGGCACCGACCATGGCGGCCAGGAGCCGGGGAATCTCGCGTACCACCTCGCCCATGGCCTGGCGGTCGTCCATCTCGCCGATGCGGGCGATCATGGAAATGGCCGAAACGGATCGGCGCAGCACCAAGTTGGAACGGGTCAGGATGCCGACCGGCACCTGGTCGCGGGTGATCGGCAGATGGCCGATGGAGCGGGTGCTCATGGTCAACATGGCGTCGAACACCAAGGCATCGGACGCCAAAGTCAACGGCTCGGAGGTCATAATTTCGCCGATCGGCGTGTCCGCATCCCGCCCTTTGGCGACGACACGGGCGGTCATGTCGCCCGTGGTCAGCAGGCCGACCAGGCGACCGTCGTCCACCACCAGGACACAGGAAATCCGGCGTTCGGCCATGATCTCGGCAGCCGCGCGGGCGCTGGCGCTTGGCGGCAGCGTGACGGGTTTCGGTGTCATGACATCGGACAACAGCATCCCAGCCAAGGACTCGTTCGGATCCACGACCGGTTGGCCAGTTGACGCACCATGCAGCGGCGGATCAAAGAAAGCGAGGAAGCCCGGTTCCTCCTCCGCCAGTCGATCGAACACCGCGCGCGGCAGGCACACGAGGCGGCAGGCCGTGGCCGCCACCCCGGTGTGGACCGGTGGTACCCGGCGCAGAAAGGCCTGGCTTTCCACGGCATCACCCGGCCCGTAGCGCATGACCACATCGCCCGTCACATCACCTGTGACGATGCAGCGGTCGAGCGCACCATCCAACACCAGCAGGAAGCCGGGCAAGGCGGTGCCCGCGGAATAGCCAATGGCATCGCGCTCGAGCGTAATCACCGTGCCCGATTGCCAAACCGCCTCCCGTGCGGCGCCCGAGACGGCGTTGAAGGGCGGGGTTCGGGCCAGGAATTGGCCAAGGGTTTCGGTGTTGTTGCTCATGGCCCGGCTGGTTTGTCGTTTGGGGTCCTGGTCTTGGGGTGGGTCCATCCTGAACAAAGAACGGCCCCACCTCGTGGGCGAGGTGGGGCCTTGGAGATTAGCAGATTGTGGTCGGCGTCACACCGTATCAGTGACCGGTCGCGGCGCCGGCCCCACGCGGCACGCGGATGCTTTCGACCAGTTCTTGGATATGCTCCGGCGTTTCCTTGGTTGCGCCGGATACCAGGAAGGCGACTAGGAAGTTGATTGCCGCACCGATCGAGCCGACCGACACCGGCGAGATGCCGAAGATCCAGTTGGCCGCGTTGTCCGGCAACAGCGCGGTTCCGGGAAGGAACAAGAATCCCTTGTAGGTGAACACATAGGCCAGGGTGAACACGAGGCCGGCCAGCATGCCGGCGATCGCTCCGGCATTGTTGATCCTCTTGAAGAAGATGCCCATCATCAGCACCGGGAAGATGGACGCCGCTGCCAAACCGAAGGCCAGGGCCACCGTCTGCGCCGCAAAGCCCGGCGGATTCAGGCCGAGATAGGCTGCGAGACAGATCGCACCGGCCATCGAGATGCGGGCCGCAAGCAACTCGCCGCGCTCCGAAATCCGGGGGTTGATCGTGCTCTTGATCAGGTCGTGCGAGATCGCCGACGAGATGGCCAGCAGCAGGCCGGCCGCTGTGGACAATGCCGCAGCCAGACCGCCAGCCGCCACCAGAGCAATCACCCAGCCGGGCAGATTGGCGATTTCCGGATTGGCCAGCACCAGGATGTCACGGTTCACCACCAGCTCGTTGCCAGCCCAACCATAGCTCTCGGCCTCAGCCTGGAAGTCGGCGTTGCGGTCGTTATAGTACTGAATGCGGCCGTCAGCGTTCTTGTCTTCAAAACGCAACAGACCGGTGACTTCCCAGTTCTTCATCCAATCCGGACGGTCTTCGTACAGCAAATTGCCGTCGGCCGCACCGACCTCACCGGTCTGGATGGTATCCACCAGGTTCAGGCGCGCCATGGCGCCCACGGCCGGGGCCGTGAGGTAGAGGAGCGCGATGAACACCAGCGCCCAGCCGGCGGACCAGCGGGCATCGGCGACGCGCGGCACCGTGAAGAAGCGGATGATGACATGCGGCAATCCGGCCGTGCCGATCATCAGCGACAGCGTGAACAACAGCATGTTCAACGTGTTGGTGTGGTGACCGGTGTAGGTGGCGAAGCCGAGCTCGGAGATGACTTGGTTGAGACGCGTCAGCAAGGGTTCGCCGGTCTCGACGAAATCCGAGAACAGGCCGATCGGTGGGATGGCCTGGCCGGTCAGGGTCAACGAGATGAACACGGCCGGAATGGTATAAGCCGTGATCAACACGATGTATTGGGCGACCTGAGTGTACGTGATGCCTTTCATGCCGCCGAGCACGGCATAGAGGAACACAACGCCCGTGCCGATCAGGAGACCGGTCGTCTTGTCGACCTCCAAGAAGCGGGCAAAAGTCACACCAACGCCGGTCATCTGCCCGATCACGTAGGTGACCGAAATGACGATCAGACAAACCACCGCCACCACGCGGGCAGTCTGGGAATAGAACCGGTCGCCAATGAACTCCGGCACCGTATATTTGCCGAATTTGCGTAAATACGGGGCCAACAGCATGGCGAGCAGCACGTAGCCACCGGTCCAGCCCATTAGGAAGACCGAGTTGTCGTAGCCCACGAAAGCGATCAGGCCAGCCATAGAGATGAAGCTGGCCGCAGACATCCAGTCCGCCGCCGTGGCCATGCCGTTGACGATCGGCGGAACACCGCGGCCCGCCGCGTAGAATTCACCGGTCGAGGCCGCGCGGGCCCAGAATGCGATCCCGATGTAGAGCGCGAAGGTCGCACCCACGATCAGGTAGATCAAGATTTGCGTGTCCATGGAGCTTTGTTTCCCCCCAGCTCATTCTTCGTCGAATTCGTACTTCCGGTCTATGGCATTCATGCGCCATGCATAGAAAAAAATCAGGACCAGAAATGTCAAAATCGAGCCTTGCTGGGCAAACCAGAAGCCGAGATCGGTGCCGCCGATCTCGATGCTCGACAACAGCGGCCGAAACAGGATGCCGCAGCCAAAGGACACGAGGGCCCAAATGATCATGCAGACGCGTACCAGGCCAATATTGGCCTTCCAATACGCATCGCCCGCCGATTGTTGCTCACTCATGAGGTTTCCTCCGTAAAGAGCCAAGCGCGTTGCCAGTCAAACCAACCACATCGGGCGATTTGTTCGCTTCTCTTTCATAAGTCAGAAGGTTTAGTCCTTCATTTTTTTAACAAAATCAGTGTTATGCCCAAGGATTGGTATCGTCGGGCGCCGGTCGAGTTGCTTTTTCTGAAGACGTGCCTGAACGGCGAACTGTTTGACCTTTGCCTGAATGCGGTTGCTTGAACGCTCTGCTCGACGATCATCGTACAACTTGAAGGGTTTGGCAAGTCGTCAGAGACCTTGGGCCGGCCCGCCGGCCGATCGCTCCCGCCCGTCCACCCCGAAGGCCGGTGGGCCGACCTTGCGACCGAGCCGAACAAACATCGCCGGCCCACGCCAACCGGCCGTCCGCCTGGTCCCAGGGGCGCCAGACCGCGCCGCACGGAGCCGTGCCGATGCCCCGGCGGAGTGGGCGTGCCGACATGTTTTCGCAAGTCATCCCAGAACCAACGACCCCTGCGCCAAATCGCCGCCGTTGGCTCGGGCTGACCGAACCCTGTCACGACCTGGTCAGCAAGGCACGCAGCAGGAACCACGCGTTCTTTGGGCTTTCGCCGACCCGGCGTACCGCATAGGGCCACCACATGACGCCAAACGGCAGATAAACGCACACACGATACCCTTCGTCAGCAAGCCGTTGCTGCAGATTTGGCCGAACGCCATACAGCATTTCCAACTCGAAGCGGTGCCGCGGCCAGCGGCGGGTGCGCGCGAGGGCACAGACATGATCGATCAGATGCTCGTCGTGGGTCCCGAACACCGGCGTAAATCCGGCCTCCCGGGCGTCGGTCGACATCATCTGGTCCGCCAGATGTCGATACTGTGCATCGATCGCGGCGCGCCGGGTGAAGGCCACATCCGGGCCGGCGACGAACGCCCCCTTGACCAGGCGGACCCAGCATGGTCGCGGCAACAACGCCGCGAGATCCGCTTCGGTACGCCGAAGAGTGGCCTGCAGTGTGAGGCCCGCCGGCAATCCGGCCGCCAAGAGATCGCGGTGAAGCGCCACTGTGCCGTCCACCATGTCCCGGTCTTCCATGTCGATCATGAGCACACGCGACATCGAGGCCGCATGGCCGACCCCTTCGACCGCATGTCTGCCCGCGCCGCGGACCGCTTCGCCGATGGCAAAAGCGTTGCAACGTCCCAACGCCGCGTCAAGGCTGTAGCCGATTTGCGTGGGATCAACGGAGATGTGAACGTCGAGGTCGGCGTTCGCAAGCCGGTGCGCGGCCGCGCTTTTCTGTCGGCACGTCGCCTCGATCTCGGTCCGATCGGTGACGTATTCCCCGAGATAGAAGAATGACGCTGCAATGCTGCGGCGCTTGAGGTCGAGGGCCGTGGCAATCGCCTGATCCAGATCGGTGCCGCCGACAAACCGCCGGCTGAGCGCGGAACCGACACTCCACGCCTGCATGGTTTCGGTAACGCGCCGGCTGCGCGCCAGGGCGATCATTGCGCTCTGCCAAATCTTCATTGTGCAGGTGGTCCTTCCGTCAACGATTGCCGGCGGTGCCGTCGGCCCACTCACCCCTGCCCCATGCCGGCGCACGTCGATCCGACGGTTCCGGGCCCGGTCCCAGGTAACTCCATTTCCCACGCCGACGACAAATCCATCACCAGGACCTCTCGGACCCAAATTGGTCACGCCATGACACCGCTTGCCCGCCGCGCCGCAGACGGGATTGGGGGCGCTTGGCTTGAGATGGAGAATGTAATGTTATACTATTACATCACTCTCACTCTCGAGAGGTCAGTCGCGGAGAAATCCCATGCATTCAAAGTGTATTGCGGTGGCAGCGATCGCCGGTGCCGCCATGATGTCCCTGGGTGCGCGCGCAGCGGATCCGATCACCGAAGCCGAGGTTCTGGCGGCCCAGGAGACCTGGGGCAGCGGCATCGTGGCGATCGGCAACGCCTACACCGACGGCGCAGATTTCGCGGCGGTGGCGGCCGAGCATGTGGACACGCTCTACGCCTATGACGAGGGCGTGGTCCTCTTTAAGCCGACGAAGGCGGCGTTCCAGCAGTTCCGACTTACCGAGACGGACGCGCTGTCCTATTTCGTCGGCGGCGACATCAGCGAAGACTCCGGTTTCGCGCTCCAGCCCTGGACCGCGGTGCGATTCGAGAACGCCGGCATGATCATCGATGGCGATTCCGCCACCGCCATGGGCAACTACTACTTCACCGATGCCGGTACCGGTGCGGAGGCCAAGGTGGAATACACGTTTGGCTACGTCCGCGGCCCGGACGGCAACCTTCTGATCACCGTGCACCACTCGGCCTTCCCGTATAAGTCGGTCCAGTAAACGCCACGACGCTAACTCGTTGAAGGCCGCCCGACACCGCCAGGCGGCCTTCATCGCCAAGGACGTGGGGGAGACCGGCGGCTCGCACGGCTCCAGAGCCGAAAAGCGCGCGGCGCATCCTAACAAGAAACTACGACCTCTCTGTGAGGTGGTCGCGGGGGTTTTGCGGGGTCTGGCGCCGTTGCTCCTGGTTTACGATCGGGGTCAATTGAGCTGTG
>JANQJV010000144.1 GCA_028281465.1 Azospirillaceae bacterium
CTCCATCAAAACCACCCGAAAGGTCGCAGGCTGGGACCCCTCCGAGATCACCCGACTCATTGCCACGCCGAAACATTAACCTGAACGCGTTGCCCTGGCCCTGGGTTGACGGCGCTAACCAGCGGACCTACGTTACATGTAATGCCTGGAGAGGGAGCCCAACCATGCCCACGCACAACGCCGAACGGGTCCGCAAGCGCCGCGCCGCCCTGCGCGCGGCCGGGCTGCGGCCGGTGCAGATCTGGGTGCCCGACAGCCGCCGCCCCGGATTTGCCGAGGAATGCCGGCGCCAATGCCTGGCCCTGCGCAACGATCCGCAAGAAAAGGAGATTCTGGACTGGATGGAGGCCGCCGCCGACACGGATGGCTGGGTGTGAGACGAGGATCGGTGGTGACCGTGGCCCTGTCCGGGGACTACGGCAAACCGCGCCCGGCCCTCATCATCCAGTCGGACCTGTTCGCCGAGTCGCCGTCCGTCACGCTACTGCCGATCACCAGTGAGATCAGGGATGCGCCGCTGTACCGGGTGTCTCTTCGGCCCACGCCCGAGAACGGGCTGCGGCCCACGCCCGAGAACGGGCTGCGGCCCACGCCCGAGAACGGGCTGCGCCGACCATCCCAGGTCATGGTGGACAAGGCGCACACGGTCGCCCGTGACAAGATCGGCTCGGTCATCGGCCACCTGGACGACGACAGCATGGTGGCCGTCACCCGCTCCCTGGCCCTATTCCTGGGGATCGGGTAAGAGGCCCGATTATCTTGTAAAAGGGTTCTCCCCCGGAGCATCACACAGAAAAGGCATTTTGTTTATATAAAAATTAACTAAATACTCTCCTTGCGTCCGCCACGCGTTGACAAAATCGCAAATCTGTTGCGATGTCGGCATCAGCATCAAATCTACATATAAGGTTCCCTTGTGATCGTGGACACTAGCTGTTATGTTTTTTATTTCTTCCCCGCACACATCAAGAACTCTATGTAATCTGTCTATCCTGCTAGGCTCAGTGTCTGCGTTGTAGGCGGAAAACTCGACTTCATGGGGTCTCATCACAAAGCTCCCTTTCTGTATGTTGAAGAAAACTCCTTATATTTTCCGTCCCACAATCCATACCGCGCGACCGAGTATCGTTAACTCCTCCTCGGTCAATTCCTGCATCGGATAGACTGCATTGTCGCTGATGACCTGAAACCGTTTGTTCTTGAAATTGATTGTCAACCGCTTGATCCAACAAGCCCCATTGAAGGCGAGCGCATAGACCCCATCGCGACGCACATGTGTATGGCCGCGATCAACCAGGATCCAATCGCCATCGGCCAATGTCGGCTGCATCGAGTCACCGTCCACTTTGACCACTGCCAAATTCTCCGTCGTTGACGCCGACGCAACCCGCAACCAGTCCTTTTCGATGAATTGAAATCCCTCTGGCGCCGCGTCCTCGCCGATGATCGCGCCATGTCCGGCGGACAACCCAGCGTCGTATCGAGGAATGGCGACGACCTCCTGACCGGCCAGGTCGAGGATGCCAGGTAGAAGGTCCTTAGGTTTCTGCGGTCCGGATGGATTGGGTGCCGCCATGAGATGCGGCTCTCCCTCACCCAACACTAGCCAGGACGGACTAACAGCACACCGATCCGCGAGACGGACCAGTTGCTCGATTTCCGGTGTTCGTTCACCGGATTCATATCGCGAAACGGCGGCGTGACTGGCAACACACATAGCCTCAGCGGCCTGGGACTGATTGAGGCCGGCCGCTTCACGCGCCCAACGCATTCGTTTGGCGAGGTCCATTCCTGGATTGTGCCACCCCGGCACAAAAGAGGCACGCACCGATGTGGCACATTCTTGTTGACTGAACTGTACCGAACTGGCACATTCGTCAGTGCTATGAAGCTCGCCGACTTCATGACCGCTCATGGTCTTGGCCCTTCCGAGATGGCGAAGCGTCTCGGGGTCAATCACGCCACGGTCATCCGCTACCGCGACAGCCAGCGGCGCCCTGATTCTGACGTCATGGCCCGCATCTTCGAGGTGACCAACGGCTCGGTCACGCCCAACGACTTTTACGATTTCGTGCCCACCCCCGCCCCCTCGGAGGTCGCATAGCCATGTTGACCCTGCTGTATCGCTTTCGATTTCACGCCCTCCTGGCCCTGTATCGGGTGCTCCACAGTGTGGCCGAAGTCTCACTCCGGATCAGCCGCGCGTTCTTCTTTGTCGGGAGCCGTCTGAACAGGGTGGCCTGGCGCAAAGTGCATCCCGGTCTGTCCCATTGATGTGTGCAAAGGGGCGCCCCGCCCGCACAGGCCCGCACCCTGGGCATGGGCATGATCCGCATGGCGGACGCTGGCCCGTGGCCCGGGCGCCGAACGGAGGTCAGATGATGCCCGACACCCCCGAAACCGCCCCGATCACTGTCGAAGACCTCCGCTCCGATCCCGTGGCCCTGGCCACGCAAGAGGTTCGCTCCCTGTTCTTCGTCTTGGCCCAGGACCTGAGCG
This sequence comes from Azospirillaceae bacterium, assembly GCA_028281465.1. GTDB lineage: Bacteria > Pseudomonadota > Alphaproteobacteria > Azospirillales > Azospirillaceae > JANQJV01. Next base: position 2,500 of record JANQJV010000144.1, read on the forward strand.
AGAAGGTCCCCGCCGGCCCGCTGTTCGAGGACTACCTCCGCTGCCTGCTGGCTGCTCGGCAGAAGGCCCATGCCGCCATCACCGAGGCGGCCCGCCAGGACGCGGGCCTTCCAGAGAGGGGGTGATCTGATGTTCGACGCGCATTGGTCCTCCTGCCACCTACACAGCGGACCAGCCCGTTTCCCGCGCCGCTGCGACTGCGGTCGCATCACAGGCAGCACCGCATTAGGCCTCCAGGAGGGGCATCTCTTGTATGGCCTGGCCGTGGCCCTGGAAAACGAGTGCCAGTTGTGGATATCGAGATCAATTTGGCTATTGGAAAATCCCGCCATCCAGGCCCGTACTCACCCTGTACTTGGAATGCTCGCACGATGTCTTGTCCGAATCCATCTGTCCAGACAGCGTGAGGCTCGATTTCACAACTCCAACCATCACAAACCACCCGAAGAACCTCCTGCGCTCTAACGGCAAAACAAATCCGGTCCGTGCTCATCGTCGCTTCCTCTCGGTTACACACACCCAATCGGTGTGCGAGTCGGTCGTTCTGCCGTCCATGCCCGTAAAGGAGTCCAACCCGCGCACCTACGGCGCCTGGGGGTTCGTGGAACATTTCCGCTCCATCCTGCCCGACAGTCCGCTCTCGGCCTTGGGTGACGTGTTGGCCCTGAAGGCGGAGACCGATTCCGTCACCGGTGCCCGTGTGCTGCTGGCCCAGGTCGACGCCACCGACCGCTTGGTCAAGCTGGCCCAGAACCGCGACAAGTCCTATTGGTCGATTGAGATGGCCCCGAACATGGCGGGGACGGGAAAAGCGTACATGCTCGGTCTGTCGGTGACCGACACACCGGCCAGCCTGGGGACGGAGCTTATCAAGCTCAGCGCGGCGCCCGAACACCGCGCCACTCTTCCCGAGGGCATGCGCGACCACCTGTTCGGCGCGCCGGTGGAGAACGGGCCGTTGGAACCCGACACCGCCGTGGATGTCCACACTTACGCCGTCGCGCGCCCCCTGGTCGAAAGCATCATTCGCCACGAGAACGGCCGGCAACCGTACCCGGACGCGGTGATCGACAAGGGCCTGGCGCTGGCCGGGATCGAACCGCCGGTGCTGACGGTGGCGCCGCCCATGCCCGCGCCCAAGCCGATGCCGCGCCCGCTGCACAAGACCAGCACGGGCCAGGCCGGCGGTCCGCGCCCTGACCGAGGCCGCGCCCTGGGCCGGGGCCGCCCTGGCGGCCGTGGCCGTGCTGGCCATCGGCCTGATGCTGGCCCGCAAGCATCGCCTGGAGCGCGGATGATGCCCGGGTGGGTGATCTCGCTGGCCGGCTGGCTGGGGCGGATCGCCCTGGCCGCCGGCGCCGCTTTGTTCGCCCTGCGGAGCGCCCGCCAAGCCGGCCGCGCCGAGGCCCGGGATGAAGCACACGCAAAGGTGACCCATGCACACCATCGCATGCTGGACGCGGCGGCTGATCGTCCCCGCGATCGCGACGCTCTGGTTGACCGCCTGCGCGACGGCCGGTTCTGAGGCCCCCGCCGTGGTCTGTCCGCCCGTGGTGCCCTATGACCAGGTCACCCGGGACCGCGCGGCCGGCGAGTTGGAAACCTTGCCGGCTGTAAAAGTCTGCATTTGACCTGACAGTGGGTCCCTGTCATGGCGGGTGTCCGACAGGGTCGTGGTGTCCGACGTCACGCGGCGGGGATGATTTTCTCGCGGGCGGTCGGGGCGGTGTCAATGAAGGTCTGCATCGGGGTTCGTCCGCAACACCATCGGCCCTGGTGGGTGCGAACCTCGTTGTACTCGCGCATCCAGGCGTCGAGATCGGCCTGCAACTGGTCCACCGTCTCGTAGATCCGCTTTCGAAACGCGACGCGGTAGAACTCATCGAGCACGGTTCTGTGGAATCGCTCACAGATGCCGTTGGTCTGCGGGCTCCTGGTCTTGGTCCGGGTGTGGTCGATATTCTCGACCGCCAGGTACAGTTCGTACTCATGGCGCTCCGGCGTCCCGCAATACTCGGTGCCGCGATCGGTCAGCATGCGACTGATGGGCACCTCGTGCTCGTCGAAGAACGGGATGACGCGATCGTTCAGGATCTCGGCGGCGGTGATCGGCGTCTTGCGCTCGTACAGCTTGGCGAAGGCGACCTTGGAAGAGGTGTCGATCACGGTCTGCTGGTAGACGCGGCCCACGCCCTTGAGGGTGCCCACGGTGAAGGTGTCCTGAGCCAGGCAGTATCCGGGGCATTCGCTCTCGAATTCGCCATGGGCCTCCTTGTCGGCCTTGGCCTTTTCCAGGGCGACCACCTGGGCCTCGGTAAGCACGGCGCCGGTCTCGGCCACTTTCGCTTCCAGGGCCTTGAGCCGCTTCTTCATGGTCTCCAGGCCGTGGCGCTGCCAGACCGAGCGCACGCCGAACGGCGAGATGGACAGCCCCCGCTCCCGGAGCGCATTGGAGACGCGGACCTGGCCCCAGGCGGGCTGTTCGGTGGCCATCTCGACCGCGGCGGCCTCGACGGCCGGATCGACGCGGTTCTTCAAGAGCGGCTTGTTCTTGCGCGACATCTCCTGCGGCGCCGCCTCGCCCCCTTTGTCGTAGAGTTCCTTGAAGCGGTAGAAGCTGTCGCGCGAATAACCCATCATCCTGCAGGCTTGGCTGACGTTGCCGAGCTGCTTGGCCAATTCCAGCAGGCCCACCTTGGCGCGGATGACGTTCTGGTTCTTGGTCATGGGGCGGTCTTCGGCTTGGGGCCGCCAGAGTATCCCATCGTCAGGTTTCGTCCAAACTTCTACAGATCAAAATATCCAGCGTTTGGAAAACCCCTTGACGCGCCCCTGGGTCGAGACCGAAAAAGTAATACTAAACTGCCTGCCCTCCCAATGCGATTGAAGGTCGGTCGCGTGCGCGTCTATTCCGGACATCAGCCGATCGGCTGCAACAATTACGACCGTTTGGCGGACCGCATCCTGCGCAAAAGTGTGGTCCCCTTCCTGGGCGCGGGCTTCAGCTACGGCGCCGGCGACGGAAACGGATTCGAGACTTCGCCGAACACGATGCCGGAGGCGCTGGTCAAGCTCCTTGAACAAGACCTCGCGGACCCACCCTGTGATGGGCAGCTGCCGGGATGCACGGTGCGAGAGGCCTCCGCAAAGGCCCGGCAGAGTGGGAGCCTGGGCGAACTGGCCGAACTGGTGCACATGCTGCGCGGGCCGCGGGTCCTGTGCGAAACATTGAAGATCGCGAACCTTGCGACACTTCGTCCGCTGCCCAGTCACCGCTATTTGATCTATCTCGTCCGCGAGGGCCTGATCCGCGAGATCATCACCACGAACTACGATACCTGCCTGGAGACGGCCTTCGAGGACAGCCTGGAAGACCCTGCGGTGGCCGATTCCGGAATGGCTGTCGTCACGTCACTGGAGGCCTACCGCACGCTTGCGGGCTGCCGGGCGGCCCCCGGCCAGCTTCTGATCTACAAGATCAACGGCTGCGCCCGCGAATACGCGGCAGTGCGTCACTCGTGCGACCAGTCAAGGGCGGAAGAGGCTGCACGCAATATCATCCTGACCGAACGCCAGCTCCAGACCTTCCGACAGGAACAGTGGGCACAAGACCTACTGCGGGACCGGGCCCGCACGCGAAATCTCCTGTTTTCAGGCTTCGGCAGCGCCGAACCCCAGGTTCGGCACACCGTTTTGACCCTGATGGAGGAATTCGCCGACGGGCAGCGCGTGCGCGCGCCGGATGAAACCGTCGACCTACCCAACGCGCCGTTCATCCATGTCCACGGGCATACGTTGAGTTTCTACCAGACGCAGATCCTGGTCGGTTTCCTGGACGCGCACAGCCATCCCGTGCGCATGCGCGGCCGCCCCGAGGCACGCATTGAGCCCCTGTTCAAAAACGTCTTCTGCGGTGCGCGGGATGGAGAGAAGCTCGAAGCTGACGTCTTCATGCAGACTCTGTTCATCACCGTCTTCCACAAACTGGTAAACGCAGCCACAGGCCCCGGGCAGGATCTGGCCCTGTGGCTGCGCAGCCAGACCCCTGCCTGGCGCGCATGGCTTCCGGAACCCGGGCGCCTTCTCGCACCGCCAGAAACGGAAGAAGACGCACGGACGGATGACCCCAAGGACGGGCGCATCCTGTTGATGCCATCCAAAACCGGGTGTTTCCCGTTGCCCTTCTGGCGTCTGCTGTATGCGATGCGGTTTCCCGGCCAGCCCCTTCCGCCTGATGTGTACATCCCCCTCAGGGACGAACCGGTGCTGGTTCTGCTGACCATGGCCTTCCTCGCCAGACTCGGCGTTCCGCAATCACAGGAACCACCGTTCCCCCTGACCGTAACACGGTCGGGCGGCAAGAATGACGCGCACGGCCGAGGCGGCGGCGATCAGGTGCGCATTCACCTCATCGAGGATGCCGCCATACAGTCCGTCTTCGACACGCCGGACGTGCCGCACGGGTCGCGCCTGATCCGGCTGATTGCCATCCCATCCCGGCGCCCCGGCCTGGTCGAGGGCCGTTGGCAGGAAGAGCACCCGGCCGACCCAGGACAGCCGCGCCGTTTGCGGATCGGCCGGTTCGTGGTGGTGGCGGCCGCCGATCTGGTGCGCGAGGCCCGCGTTCCCGATCACCTGCCCGACGTGCTGTCGGCGTGCTTTGGCGCGGTTCGCCGGGAACCGGCCGCCCGGTTCACGCGCCTGCCGCCATCCGGAGGATCGCCATGACCGATGAGGCCGCCAAGGGCAAAGACCTGGAACGTTACCGCGTGGTCGAGGCCGATAAGGACGGTGAAACGCCCACCGCTCGGCGCCCCTGGACACGTCGCGCCATCTACCGCAGCCCCATATGCGTGGCCGTCCACCTGTCCTTCATTGATCCGGACTGCCGCAATGACGCAGAGGTGGACGTCGCCAAGATGGCCCTGTTCCGGTACCTGCGGCAGGTGCATCAGGCTGTGATGGATCACGGACTCATCCTGCCCCTGGCGGCCGTGATTGAGGCTCCACAACACAATGCCAAGACGCTGCTCGCCAAGGCCCTGGAGGGATGGGGCAGCGACCAGACCTGGCATCGGGGCGGCTTCACGCTCTACCCGGAAACGTCTGGTGACGACACCCGGAAACGCCTGCGCGATCTGCTGAGCCCGACGGGCGAGGCAATGAAGGACCTGGAGACGGCCATCACCCGCGACCAAAGCTGGTTCGCCGCGCGCCTGCGTGAAAAGCAGATCGCGTTTGAGGACCAGTCGAAGGCGCACGCCGCCGATATTGCCCGATTGTGCGCGCAGTGCCTTGACGACGATCCGCCCGACAAGGGCGCGTCCGATCAATTCCCGTTGCTGACCGGGTGGAAGGACAGGACCATCCAGACGGCCAAGCACATGGCGGAAGGGAGGCGTCAGCCATGAGTGAGGAGACACGGGACTTCATCGAGCGGATCAAGCGGATCACCCTTCAGGATTTTCGCGGCTTCAAGGGAACACACACCGTTGATACCGATGCCGATCTGGTGCTCATCAGCGGGCCGAACGGGCATGGCAAGACCAGTCTGCTGGAGGGCCTGACCCTGCTGCTGACCGGCTGGCACGACCCGGCGAAGACGCCGGCCGATCTGATCGCGCGCGATCCCGCCGAACCGCCCAAGGTCAAGGGCCGCCTGCCGCCCGAGGGGAAACTGCGGGCAGGCTTTTCTCTGTCGGCCGACGCGCGCGATGCGGACCAAAGAGAGCGGACACTCACGTTGTCCCTCAAGGCCGCCAACATCAACCAAGGCGATAAGAAAGACACACGGGAAGAATCTGACGGCGCAGGAGAAACCGAAGATGCGGAGAAAACCGCGCCTTCGGATCCGGCCAAGCCGACAATCCCGATGCCGGACGGTTTGCCGGTCTCGCGTTTGGTTGGGTCTGACGCCAATGACCGTGAACTCCCGGCCCGCATGTGCGCCTTCTTCCAGGATCGGCTCGACCTGCTGTTCGATCAGGCTGCGACCGGCCGCACGTTGCGCGATGTGTTCGAACCGTTACCCCGCGATGTAACGATGGTGCTGGAGCGGCTCGAAAAGCTGCGCGAGGATCTTGAAGGAGAGCAGGCAGCGCCACGGTACCGCGACGACTGGACAAAAAAGCCTCTGGACGCCTTGGATGAGCATCTGCAACGGGCCTGGGCGGTGGTGACCACTCCCCTGCAAGAATTGGCCGCCATTCTGAAAGAGGATTGGCCCAAGGACATACCGCCCATCCCGGAACGGATCGCCGATGACCAGGAGCTGGACGTCTTTGCGTCCGCGATCATTGATGCGCTCGGTGGGCGCGCGGCCCGGCTGGACCGCGACGCCTTGCGCCGGACCTTCAGGCAAACGGTCGAAAACGCCCTGGCTCATTGGATCGCGGAAGCGCAACGGAAGGCCAGTCAGACGACCAAAGACACGGCGCCCCTGCAGAACCGATTGGATGTCGTAAGGAGCGAACTTTCTGCAATTGGCCAAGGTTACCCAACGCTGGACGCGGATATTGCCCGCTTCTCGACCCAGGACGACGCCCTGCCCAACGCACTGGACGTATTCCGCGCCCTGGCCCGCCATGCCAAGGACTGGGCACGCCCGCTGGATGAACAGGAGTTGCCGGCCGAACAGCGCGGAAAGCTCAAGCGCGTGACCGAGGAATTCGGCTTGGTCAGCGGCGTTGACGCGGGCAAATGCGCGGAAGCGCTGGGCACTTGGCTGAACGCACGCCTTGAAGCACGGGCGAAGCGGGATCGCTTACGGGAAGAAGAGCACGATCTAATGCGTGCGATTGAACGCAGCCTGTCATCCGAACGCCTGACCAAACTGCGAGAGACTCAGGACCGCCTTCGTCCTGCGTTTACGGAACTCCTGGATGCCTGGGCGGCGCGACACGACTACACCCGGCACATGGAAAACACGGAGGGCCGTCGCCGCGCACGGGAGGAGATGAAAGAAGCGCTCACCGCCGTCAAAGACTTGGCCGCAATCGTGAAGGACCTCACCGCCGCCAGCCCCGAGTATATGGAACAGCTCAGGGAAAGGGCCGCTCAGATCTTGTGGCGCTTCAGTCTGGTTGAGGGAGTATGGCCACTGCACCTCGTCGGTCGGGACAGAACCCCGACCGAAGACAGAACGCCGCGCGTTTACGACATCCGCACCGGCGATGGCCGCCTGTTGCAGGACCTTTCCACCGGTCAGCGGGCACAGGTTGGGGTCTCGCTGTTGGTGGCGCAGAACCTTGCTGCCACGCGCCTCCTGCACCACCGGATCATCCTGCTGGATGACGTCACCACGGCCTATGACCTGTCCAACCTAACGCGCGAGGCCATCCTGTGGCGTCAGTTCGCCTACGGCGTCGCGGACGGCAGCGAACAAAAGCGCCAGATCTTCATTTCCTCGCATCACGAGGACATGACCAACCACCTGCTTGACCTGCTGGTGCCGCCGCCGGGCCGCTCCATGCGGCTGATCCGCTTCACCGGCTGGTCAAACGAGACCGGCCCGGAGATCGAGACCTTTCAGGTCGAGCCGAGCGAGGACAGTCCGGACCCAACCCTGAAGGCGGCGCTTGAGGCGTTCTAGAGCAAATCCCGAGCGATCCGAACCGGATCGCGACGACGATTTGCTTGAATATCAGAGTCTTAGAGCATGGTGGGTGAGTCCAAAATCACGCACCA